>JAZKSZ010000090.1:0-8593 GCA_036625795.1 Haloarculaceae archaeon | reverse complement strand
GGTGCCGGGCTGTAACGATGGCCGACGACAGCATCGCCGTGGTCGACCTCGACAGGTGCCAGCCCGACCGCTGTAACTACGAGTGCATGAACTTCTGCCCGCCCAACCGGACGGGCAAGGAGTGTATCATCACCCGCGAGGAGCGCTACGAGGCCGACGAGCCCCACGCCGGCGACCCCGACCAGGTGTGGATCTCCGAGGACATCTGTCTCGGCGAATCCTGTGGCATCTGCGTCGAGAAGTGCCCCTTCGACGCCATCCAGATCATCAACCTCCCGCAGGAACTGGACGACGAGCCGGTCCACCGCTACGGCGAGAACGCCTTCGGCCTCTACGGGCTCCCGGCACCCCAGGAGGGACAGGTCACGGGGATCCTCGGTCCCAACGGGATCGGGAAGACCACCGCCGTCCGCATCCTCGCCGACGAACTCGCCCCGAATCTCGGGCGGGTCGGCGACGAGCCCGACTGGGCCGACATTCTGGAGGAGTACCGCGGGACCGCCCTCCAGGACTACCTGGCGGCGATGCGGGAAGGCGACGTGACCGTCGCGCGCAAACCCCAGTACGTCGACCAGATCCCCGACCAGTTCGACGGGACGACCCGCGCCCTCCTGGAGCGGACCGACGAGCGCGGCGTGCTCCCGGAGTTGCTCGAGCGCCTCTCGATCCGTCCCGTCGTCGACCAGGATATCGACACCCTCTCGGGCGGCGAACTCCAGCGGGTGGCCCTGGCCGCGACCCTCGCCCGGGACGCCGACTTCTACTTCCTCGACGAGATCACCCCCTACCTGGACATCGGCCAGCGGATGACCGCCGCCCGGCTGGTCCGCGAACTCGCCGACGAGGGCGGCCGCTCGATGCTCGTCGTCGAGCACGACCTCGCGATCCTCGATCTGCTCGCGGACAACATCCACGTCGGCTACGGCGAACCCGGCGCGTTCGGCGTGATCACGACGCCCAAATCGACCACCAACGGGATCAACGAGTACATCTCGGGGTATCTGGAGGCCGAGAACATGCGGATCCGGGAGACCACCATCGAGTTCGAGGAACACGCCCCCCGGACGGGGGCGACCGGCGAGCCGGTCATCGAGTATCCCGACCTCGCGAAAAGTTACGGCGAGGGTGAGTTCTCGCTGACCGTCGAGGGCGGGACGATCCGCGAAAACGAGGTGCTCGGCGTCGTCGGCCCCAACGGCATCGGGAAGTCGACGTTCGCCCAGCTGCTCGCGGGCCGCCTCGAGCCCGACGAGGGGGAGGTGCCCGCCCGGCTGGACATCGCCTACAAGCCCCAGTACATCGAGATCGACCAGCCGATGCGCGTGGACGCCTTCCTCTCCTCGATCACCGACGACTTCGGCTCCTCCTACTGGACTACCGAGATAGCCGACCCCCTCCAGCTGGATGCGGTGATGGAACAGCAGCTGACCGACCTCTCCGGTGGGGAGCGCCAGCGGGTTGCCATCGCCGCCTGCCTCTCGGAGGACGCCGACCTCTACCTGCTCGACGAGCCCTCCGCCCACCTGGACGTCGAACAGCGGGTGCTCGCCACCTCGGCGATCCGCCGGTACGCCGAGAACCACGACGCCACCGCGCTGGTCATCGACCACGACATCTACATGGTCGACCTGCTCTCCGACAGGCTGCTGGTCTTCGAGGGCGAGCCCGCCGAACGCGGCCACGCCGCACCCCCACAGGGGATGCGCGAGGGGATGAACGACTTCCTCTCGAACCTGGACATCACCTTCCGCCGGGACGAACGGACTGCTCGCCCCCGGATCAACAAGCCGGGCAGCCAGCTCGACCGCGAGCAGAAGTCCCAGGGCGAGTACTACTACGCGCCCTGAGGGCGCGGACCGGCCGGTCCCGGGCGGAGCGAACGCCGAAAACGAACCGCGGGGACCGTCGTCAGTCGTTCAGCCTTCGATCTCGCCGGGGTCGCCGGTGTCGGGCTCGGCGCCCGCGACGGCCTCGTCGAGCCCGTCGTCGACGGCCTTCGAGAGCCGGGTGTCCTCCTCGTCGAGTTCGCGGTCCGTGGGGTTCTCGTCCTGTTCCTCGGTGACCGTCTCGCCGCCCGTGACGGAGACGAAGATCGAGCCGAGCTCCTCCGTCCGGGCACGGCGTTGACTTTCACTCATTACACCTTACTGTATTACCCCCACCTGCATACCGGTGTTACCTAACAGAGTTGGGTCACGCAGGCCCCGGCTGTGTACGGCCAACGCATGGCAGATTCGCCGACACGAGATGGCAGGCGCGCCACCACGAGACGAGTGGCCGACCGGTTCAGCGGACGTCCCGGTTGCAGGAGCCACAGAGGGTCTCCTCTTTGACGTCGACCTCGCGGACGGTAGGTGAGAAGTTCATCACGCAGCGTTTGTTGTCGCAGTGCTCGAGCCCGAGCGTGTGGCCGACCTCGTGGACGACCTCCTTGCGGACGCGGTCGGCGAAGATGTCGTCGGCGGAGCGGTTCGAGAACCCGCCGTCGGAGGAGGTGTTCAGCCGGTAGGTGGAGATGACGCTGCCGCTGCCACCCAGGTAGGCCAGGCCGAACACGTAGTTGCGCCGGTGGTAGAACAGGTCGTTGGGGGTGATGGCGATGTTTTTCTCCCCGCTGCCGACCCGCTTTGCGAGGTCGATGAACTCCTCGGCGCGGTACTGGTCGCGCCCGGAGTCGTAGGACCCGGCGGGGACCGACTGCGAGTCGTGGACCGTCACCTCGCAGTCGTAGACAGTCCGCAGGCCGGCGGAAGCCTCCCGCTTGACCACAGCGTCGACGTCACCCACCGGCACGATGTCGACGTGCATGCAAACCCATATGTGTGGGACCGGTATAAAAATCTCGCGTGCTCGCGGACAGACGCCACACGCTCGTCGCACGGCTGTCCGACTGCGACGGCGTCGTCGAGGTCGGAGTCGGCCGCCGGCCCGGGGTCGCCGCCGCCCTCGCCGAGCGGGGCGTCGACGTGACGGCCACGGACCTCCGGGACCGCTCCACCCCGGAGGGCGTCCGCTTCGTCCGCGACGACGTCACCGACCCCGACCTCGCGGTCTACCGGGACGCCGACGCTGTCTACGCCCGCCACTGCCCGCCCGAACTCCAGCGCCCCGCTCGCGACGCCGCCCGGGCCGTTGGCGTTCCCTTTCTGTTCACGACGCTCGGCGGCGACCCCACGCTCGTCGAGACCCGCCGCGTGAACGCCGGGGACGGCACCGTCTTCGTCGCCGACGCCGAGTCGGGTCCGGACGCGGATTGACTCCCGCGACAGAAGCCGGAACCGGCTTGAAGGAGCGGTCCGTCCCTCCGGGTGATGAACGTCGATGCCGTTGTCCTGGACGTCGACGGCGTGCTGGTCGACGTCGCGGACTCCTACCGGCGTGCAATCGTCGAGTCGGTCGACCGGGTCTACGGCGACACCATCGCCAAGGAGGACGTGCAGGCGTTCAAGAACGCCGGCGGGTTCAACAACGACTGGGAACTCACCTACGCCGCCGCGCTGTTCGTCCTGGCACGCCACGAGGGGATGGACCGCTCGCTGTCGGGCTTCACTGCGGCCGTCGAGGGGTTGGGGGGCGGGCTCGACGCCGCGCTGTCCGTCGTCGCCGAGGAACTCCCGCCGGCCGCCAACGAGCGGGTCCTGAGAGAGTGGGACCGCGACCGCCTGCGCGAGACCTTCCAGGCGCTGTATCTCGGCGCGGACCTCTACCGGGACCTCGAGGGCGGTGATCCCCCCCTCTCGGCGCCGGGCTACATCCATGACGAACCCGTCCTCGTCACGGCTGACACGGTGACGGCGCTGACCGACCGCTGGCCCGTCGGTGTCCTCACCGGCCGGCCGGCCCCCGAGGCCGCGATCGCCCTGGAGCGGGTCGGCCTCGAGGTCCCGCCCGACCACCGCTTCACGATGGACGACTGGCCGGCCTCGAAACCCGACCCCGGCGCGCTGATATCCCTGGCCAAGACCTTCGAGGCCGACCGGCTGGCCTTCGCCGGCGACACGCTGGACGACGTCCAGACGGCCGTCAACGCGAGCGGGGCGGACGACCGGAGCTACCTGGGGGTGGGGGTACTCACCGGCGGCCTCACTGGCGAGGAGGGGCGCGAGCGCTTCGAGTGCGCCGGCGCCGAGGCGGTCGTCGAGACGGTCAACGACCTCCCGGGAGTGCTGTCGTGACCCGCGCACCCGCCCCCGCCATGCGGGACACCGTAGCCGTCTTCCTGCTTGCCATCCTGGCCTGCGCGCCGGCCGTCGCGCCGCCGACGCCGCTGGCGGCGGCCATCTATCTGGGCGTCTCGCTGTCGTTTACGGGCTTCGTGGCCCTGCTTCTGGTCGTCGCGTTCGACTACCGACGGGTCCGGCTCGCTCCCCTCCCGGTTCTGGTGACTGTCGGACTGGCGGTTGCGTCCGCGGTGGCCGCCAGTCTCGTCCCCGCCATCCCCGAGACGGGCTTTTTCCGCGGACTCCTCGTGAGCGGGGCCGGCGGTCTCGGCCTCGGCCTCGGGCTGTGGGTGGCCTACGACGGGCCGCTCGACCGGCTCCGTGGGAACTGACGCGGGCGGTCGTTCCCCCGGCTGCCTCGCCCGGCAGGTACGCTTTTCACTGCGGCGCTACCCCGTCCGGCATGGACGATTGCTATCCCATCAGGGTGCCGACGCCCTTCGCGGTCGGCCGCGTGAACTGCTACGTGCTCCACAGGGACGGGCTCACGGTGGTCGACCCCGGGCCGGCGAGTGAGGACTCGCGCGAGGCACTCGCCGAGGGGCTGGCCGAAGAGGGCTACGCGGTCGGGGACGTCGACCGCGTGCTCGTGACCCACCCACACATGGACCACTTCGGTGACGCCGCCGCCATCGCCGCCGAGTCGGGCGCCGAAGTGTGCGCTCACACCGACGCCGTCGGGTGGCTGACCGACCCCGACGCCCAGTTCGAGCGCGAGCAGGCCCTGTTCAAGCCCTTCCTCGTCTCGATGGGGCTGCCCGAGCGCCTCGGCGACACGGTCATCTCGCTGCCCGAGACCTACCGTGACTTCCGGGACCCCGTGACCGTCGACCGCGAACTCGAGGAGGGCGACACCGTCGACGCCGGCGTCGACCTCGAGGTCACCCACACTCCCGGTCACGCGCCGGGTTCGGTCTGCTTTCTCGCCGCCGGCGAGGCCCTCTTCACCGGGGACCACCTCCTCGGCCACATCTCCCCGAACCCCCTCCTGACGACCCGACCCGACGACCCCGACGAGCGCACCCGGAGCCTCCCGGACTACCTCGACGCACTGGAGAAGATCAAGGGAGCCGACGCCCCGGTCGCCCGGCCGGGCCACGGCGACCCGGTCGCCGACATCGACGGCCGGGTCGCGGAGATCCTCGAGCACCACCGCGAGCGCGAGGAGCGGGTCGCGAACATCCTCGCCGCCGAGGGTCCGATGACCGCCTACGACGTCACCCAGGAACTGTTCCCGGACCTGCCCGCCACCGAACTCTTCCCGGGGATGTCCGAGACGATCGGCCATCTGGACCTGCTGGAGGACGAGGACCGGGTCGCCATCGAGGAACGCGACGGCGTCGTGACCTACGACCTGGCGGACTGAGGCGGGGCTGTCCGGCCGCGCCGCCGGCTGCTCATCCCCTCACAGCTCCCGGCGCCGTCCCTTCGGGACCTGCGAGCGCAGCGTCCCGTAGGTGTAGAGGCCGACGCCGAGCGGTTCGACTCCACCCGCGATCTCGTGAGTGACGACCAGATACCCCCAGTCGCCGTCCCACTCGATGTCCTGTTCGTCGCCGGCGAGGAAGCGAGCCGCGCGCTCGTCGCCGAGTTCGAGCACGTTTCGGGTGGCGTGGCCGCCGAACTTCTGGACGCCGGCCATCGTCGGCTTCCAGTGCTCCTGGCGGGTCCGCAACAGCGTCATCCCCAGGGCCTCGACGTCGACGGCATCGGGCTCCGGCTCGGCGGCCCCCGCGAGTACCCATATCTTCCCCGCGCCGCGCTCCCAGAAGCTGTACCCCTCGAAGACCTCCGGGTCGACGCCGAACCGCTCCTCGAACCACTCGAGGACCTCCGCGCGAGTCGCCCGGTCCGGAACCGTCCGCTCCTCGGCCGTGGCCGGCAGGCGGTCGAAGCGGTGGGGGACGTTCTCGGGGCGCCCCGCTGTCGGTTCGCTCTCACCGCTCGCCCTGCCTCCACCGCTCCTGTCGCCGTCCTCGTCGCTCATCCGGTCACCTCCAGTTTCGCACAGAAAAAGCCGCCCGTGTCGTTGTGGTGGGGGTAGATCCGGGCGGCGCGGGTCAGCCGCTCGTCGTACGTCTCGCCCTGCCACGCCGTGACCCCAGGGGCGTGCGCCAGTGGCAGGTCCATCCCCACGGGCCGGCAGTCCTCCTCCCCGAGAACGTAGTCCAGCACTGCCTCGTTCTCCTCGGGGGCGAACGTACAGGTCGAGTAGACGACGGTCCCGCCCGCGCGGGTGGCCTGGACGGCCCGCCGGAGCACCCCCTTCTGGATGGCCGCGACCCCCTCGACGTGCTCCATCGTCCACTCCTCCAGCGTGTCGGGGTTCTTCCGGACGGTCCCCTCACACGAGCAGGGGGCGTCCACCAGCGCGCGGTCGTAGGCGCCGTGGGCAAAGGGCTTCAGCGAGTGGTTGCGGGCGTCCTCGGTGGTGACGGCGGTGTTCGTCACCCCCAGCCGCTCGGTGTTCGAGCGCAGCGCCGACACCCGGCCGATGTTGTTGTCGGTGGCCACCACCCGGCCAGTGTCGTCCATCAGCGCTGCGAGCTGGGTGGTCTTGCTCCCCGGCGCGGCGGTGGCGTCCCAGACAATCTCGCCGGGCTCAGGGTCGAGCACGCGAGCCGGGACAGCCGAGACTTCCTCCTGGCCGTGGAGCCAGCCGTGGGCGTACGGCCAGTTCGCGCCCGGCTGGCCCGACAGCCGCAGCAGCCCGGGGTGCCAGCCGGTCGGCTCGGGGTCCAGGCCCGCCGCGGTCAGCGCCTCCCTCGCACGCTCGACGGTTGTCCGGACCGTGTTGACCCGGACGACCGAGGGCAGCGGCCGCTCGCAGGCCGCCCGGAAGGCCGCGAAGTCCTCGACCAGCGGCTCGTACCGCTCCAGGACGTCCATTGGCGCTCCAAGGCCGGGCCGGCGTTTGTGGGTTTCGACTCTCAGGCGTCGAGGTCGACGCCCCGCCGGTCGGCGAGCCGCTGGAGCACCCTGGCGGCGCCCTCGTCGTCGATGTCTCACTCCCCCTCCTGGGGGTCGGTCATGCGGACGTCGACCCAGCCGGTCTCGTCGTCGGTACCGGAAAACGGCGTCTCCTCGGGTTCCTCGGCCGGGATCTCGCTCATTCTGTGGGACACGCGGCCGACCGGTATACCGTCGCGGGTCGGCGGCGGGATTAAGTCGCTGGGCGTCGCCGTTCCGGTATGGCGCACATCGAGGAGTTCACCGACCCCGACCTGACCGAGCCGACGCTGGTCGAGGGGCTACCCGGCCTCGGCCTCGTCGGCAAGATCGCGGCCGACCACCTCGTCGAGGAGTTCGAGATGACCGAGTTCGCGGCCTGTCGCTGCGAGGGACTGCCCGACGTGGCCGTCTACCACGAGGACGTCCGCGACGTGAAGGCACCCGTCCGGGTCTACGCTGACGAGACCCGGGACCTGCTGGTGCTCCAGAGCGACATCCCCGTCTCGCCGAACGCCGCCACCGAGTTCGCCGGCTGTGTCACCGGCTGGCTCACCGAGCACGACGTCACGCCGGTCTACCTGAGCGGGCTCCCCGCGGAGAAAGACGGCGTTCCGGCGCTGTTCGGGACCGGAACCGGCGAGGGCGGCGCCCTGCTCGACGAGCACGGCATCTCGCCGCCGGCGGAGAGCGGGCTCATCAGCGGACCCACGGGCGCGCTGGTCGCCGAGGCCAGCGAGCAGGAGGTCGACAGTGTCGCCCTGGTCGTCGAGGCGAACCAGGGCTTTCCCGACCCCGAGGCCGCCCGGGTCCTCCTGACGGAGGCGGTCGAACCCATCGCGGGGGTCGAGGTCGACACCGACCGGCTGGTCGAGCAGGCCGACCGGATCGCGACCGCCCGCGAGAACCTCGCCGAGCGGATGCAGGAGGCCCAGGAGGAGTCCACCCGCGCCCAGCCGCTGGGCATGTACCAGTAGCCGGCCGCGCCGCCCCCGCCGGCCGCCTCGCCTGCCCCGCTCAGACGACCGCCAGCCCGTGCCCGACCTGCCGGGTGTAGCTGGCCGGCCACTCGACCGGTAGGGCTGCCCACGACCGGCCGGCGTCCCGGCTGCGGGAGAGCCCCCGGTTGGTCAGCGCGTAGAACTCCCCGGACTTGCCCGCGGCCAGCACTGCCCGGACTGTGCCCTCCGGGCCAGGGAAGCCGTCCATCGCCAGGTGCCAGTCGCCGCCCTCCACGTCGGTCCCGCCAGTGCCCGTGTCGCTGGTCCCGCCGCCCCGCCGGTAGACGTAGGTCTCCGCGTTCGCGGGGCGGTGCGCCGAGCCCGCACCGCGGGCCGCCGAGACCACTACCCTGTCGGGGTCGCCGGGGTCGCCCGCTGCGCCAGGCCGCCGATCCCACCGCGTGTCCCGCCTGCGGTCGCCAT
>JAZKSZ010000089.1:0-8598 GCA_036625795.1 Haloarculaceae archaeon | reverse complement strand
GCCGACGAACTCGGCTTAGAGATACTGGAGTTGGCGATTCGCCCCGACCACGTACACCTGTTCATCACGGGCGACCCTACTCTCGCCCCGAACAAGATAATGCAACAGGTCAAGGGCTACTCCTCGCGCCACATCCGGGACGAGTTCGACTTCGGCTTGCCCTCGTTGTGGACACGCTCGTACTTCGTCTCCAGCGCGAGTGACGTATCCAGCGAGGTCATCGAGGAGTACATCGACGCACAAGCAGGTGAATAACGATGCAACGGAACGTCTCAACCACGGTGCGGGTGAAACTCCACTCGCTGACCAACAGGAAGACCGACCTGCTCGCCCGTGAGTATGAGGCGTTCCAACGCGAGGTTCACGGCGGAGACGCCGACCTCTACTCCGCTACCGACCAACAGGCGTCGAAAGTCCAGCGACAGAAAGACCCGAATCCCGACACTGAACAGCCCGTCGTGCTTCGCAACGATGTGTTCAACGTAGCCCACGACGAGGACACCATTCTCTCGTCGTGGTGGGTGAAAGTCCCTGTCTACGACCCCGAAAAAGGACAGGGCAACTCCATCTGGTGTCCCGCTCACGTCCCACATAAGGACGAACAACTCGTCCGTGAGGGTGATGTTCGGGACAGCGAGTTGGTGCGCCGTGACGGTGACTGGTACGTCCATCTCGTCGTCAAGCGGTCTGTGGCCGTGCAAGACGAGTACGACGACGTGCTGGCTATCGACATGGGCGCACGATGGGTCGCCACCTGTGCGTTCGTCTCCGACCGCAAGACCACCTTCTACGGCGAGGAAGTGCGCCGTATCCGTGAACACTACAAGCAGTTGCGGAAGTCCATCGGGAAGGCGAAACCCCGACAGGGACAGCAAGTAGTGGAGCGCATCGGTGACGCGGAGGCACGGAAGGTGGACGACCGTCTCCACAAGATTGCTCGACAGATTGTGGAAGACGCCAAGGAGCGCAATGCGGTTATCGTGGTGGGCGACATCTGTGGGATTCGCAAAGACAACGACAAGGGGCGGTACGTCAACGACAAGACCCACAAGATGCCGTTCGCCCGCCTACTCAACTACATCGAGTACAAGGCCCACGACGCGGGTATCGACGTGCAGTTGGTCGAAGAATACGACACGTCGAAGACGTGCAACCGTTGTGCCTGCGAAGGCGTCCGCGAGACGCAGGGGTGGTTTGAGTGCCCCGCGTGTGGGCTGGACGACAACGCGGACAAGAACGGTGCGCTGAATATCGGCAAACGAGCCTTGGGCAAGTTCGAGAGACCGCTGTCCGAGGCGGGGGCTGTACTGACACAGCCCGAAACGCAGGTCATCGTCCAACGCGACGACGAACCTGCGAACCTCTCCGTTTCCGTGGGTTCAACCCCCAGTGGGGGAACCCCACGGCTTTAGCTGTGGGAGGATGTCAGCGCCGGGCTGTCAGTCCACGAGCCCCGCGTCGTGGACGTGCCGCTCCAGCGCGGCCTCGGACTCGAAGGTCTCCTCGCAGACCTCGCAGACGTACTCCGCCTCGGACTCTCCCATGGGCCGTGTAGCCGGCGCGGACAAATAACGCTGTGGCGGTCATGTGTCGAGCTCCCCGACGGCGGCCCGGACCAGGCTGTCGAGTATCTCCGGCGTCGTCGGGTGGTAGGCCCGGTCGGGAATCTCGCGGACGTCCAGCCCCATCTCGACGGCCAGCTGCATGGTCTTGGCCATCACGTCGGCGTGGTAGTGCAGCCCCTGCCAGCCGAGCACCGTCCCGTCGGTGCCGACGACCAGCCGCCCCAGCCCCTCGGGGACTGCCTTCGTCCGGAAGACGCCGTCGCTGGCGGCCTCGCGGGTCACGACGACGGGGTCGAGGCCGGCCTCGCGTGCCGAGGTCGCGGAGTGGCCCACCCGGGCGTACGGGAGCACACCCAGTCCCGAGAAGATGACGTGGTGGTGGACGTTCTCGTACTCGGCGAGGGCGTCGCCGTCCCGGTGTGCGAGGATGTTCTCCGCAGCCACCGCACCCTGCTCTTTGGCGACGTGGAGGATCGGTTCCTTGCCGTTGGCGTCGCCGACGACGAACACGCGCCCGTCGGCGGCGGCCTGCATGGTGTCCTCGACCCAGCCCGGCCCCGGGTCGAGCGCGGTGTGTGCAAGCCCCAGTCCGTCGAGGGTGGGGACGCGGCCGGTGAAGGTGAACAGGCGGTCGGCCTCGACGGTTCGCTCGCCTCCCGGCGTCTCGACCGTGAGCGCGACCCCGCCCCCGGTCGCCGCGACCCGCGTCTCGTCGGTTTCGGTGAGGACCTCGACGTCGAAGTGCTCGCGGTAGTACTCGAGGAGTTCGTCGCCGAACCGGGGGTCGGCCTCGTCGAGCGGCCGGGCGTCGTGCTCGACCACGGTGAGGTCGACGCCGGCCTCGCTGAGGTACGGGACCAGTTCCAGCCCGACGTAGCCAAAGCCCATCACGACACCGGAGCCGGGCAGGTCGGTCGCGTCGAGCACGTCCGCGCTGGTCAGCGGCGCCACCTCGTCCATCCCGGGCAGGTCCGGGGTCCGCGGCGTCGAGCCGGTCGCGACCACGACGTAGTCGGGCTCGACGGTGCGGTCGCCGGCGGCGAGCCGGCGGTCGTCGACGAAGCGCGCGGTCTCCCGGAGGAACTCGACGTTCTCGCGTTCCGCGAGGCGCTCGACGGCGGCGCGCCGGTGGGCCGCGAAGTCGGCGGTGTGTTCGTCTTTCGTCGCGACGACCCGCTCGAGGGCCACGTCGGGGGCGGTTCCAGTCAGGCGGTCGTCGTGGCGCCCCACGAAGCGGTGCTCGGCCGCGGAGATGACCTCCTTCGAGGGCATACAGCCCCGGAGGATACAGAGCCCGCCGCCGGGGTCGCCGTCGTCGACCAGCGTGAGTTCGACGTCGGGCGCGTCAGCGAGCTCGGTCGCGACCGCGACGCCCGCACTCCCGTAGGCCCCCACGACCGCGACGTGCGTGCTCACGCGTGGACACCCCCCTCGACCCGGGCGCCGGACGCGTGGCGAACCCGGCTCATCGGTCCGCTGCCAGGAACGCATTCGCCGCCTCGCGGCCGTTGTCCATCAGCTCCTCGATGAACGCGGGGTCGCGGTCGACCTTGGTGGCGCTGTCGTAGCGCTGGCCCATCTCGATCCGGCGGATCTCGGTGTGCGTGAACTCGTCGGCCGGGAGTTTTCCCGTCTCGACCCAGTCGTTGACTCGCTCGATGAACCCCAGTTCCTGGTTCAGCGAGATGTTGCCCGAGAGCTCGTTGCGCCGGTCGTTGATCTCCAGGGTGCTGGTGGGGACCTCCTCGACTTCCTGAGGGTTGATCTGGACGATCCACAGCTCGTCGGGCTTGCGGCCGGGTGGCTGGTGCATCAGGTCGTAGACCGGCGGGTTCTGGGAGAAGAGGCCGTCCCAGTGGGCGTGGCCGTGGAGTTCGACGGCCTCGAAGAGGTCGGGGACTGCCGCCGACGCGAGGACGGCGTCGACGGTGACGTCCTCGTTGGTGAACGTCTCGAAGACCCCGCCGTTGACGTCGACGGTGCCGACGACCAGTTCGGGCGACTCCCGGCCACACAGCGGCGGGATCGCCTCGAAGTCGATACAGGTTTCCAGCGCGTCACGGATGCGCTCTTTCCCGAGTTCGTCGCCAGGGATGTCGTAGGGGCTGACCTGGGGGAAGGGAAAGCCGCTCTTTTCGAGCCGGTTCAGCGCGGTCAGCCAGGAGTTGACCGCCCGGTCGGTCCCCTCCGTCGCCGAGAGGGCGTCCCACAGCTCCTCGAGCAGTTCGACCGAGTGCTCCGGCCCCTCCGTCACCAGCCCGTACCAGACCGCCAGGGCGTTGAACGCCCCGCCGGAGGTCCCGCTGATCCCCACCAGCTCGCACTCCCCCTCCCAGTCGACCTCGGTCAGCAGCGTCTGGAGGACGCCCGCGGTGAATGCGGTGTGGCTCCCCCCACCCTGGCAGGCGATGGCGACGTTTTTCCGTCCGGGAGGCCCGCCTGCAGTCGGGTCCTCCTCGTCGCTGCCGTCAGCTCCTCCGTCCGCCGCCACCCCGGAGTCCGGTCCGGCGTCCGTGTCGGTGGTGTCACTCATCACTCGTAGGTGTTGGTGTAGCCGCCGTCCCAGAGCAGGTCGGCGCCGTTGAGGTGTTTGCCGTGGCTCGAGAGGCCGAAGGTGAAGAGGTTCGCGACCTCCGCCGGCGTCATCATCTCCTTGGTGCGGGCCTGGCCGAGCATCACGTCCTCGAGGACCGTCTGCTCGGAGATACCGCGCTCCTCGGCGGTGTCCTCGATCTGATTGACCATCAGCGGGGTCAGGACGTAGCCGACCGACACCGAAAACGAACGCAGGGTCCCCTCGCCCTCCGCGGCGATCGACCGTGTCAGGCCCGTGAGTCCGTGTTTGGCGGTGATGTAGGCGGGCTTGTCACGGGTGGCGTACTGGCCGTGGATCGAGGACATGTTCGCGATAGCGCCCACGCCGTCGTCTGTCGCCTTGATGTGGGGGATGGCGTGTTTCGCGGTGAGAAAGGGGGCGCGCAACATCACGTCCAGCAGGAGGTCGTACTTCGCCATCGGGAAGTCGGCGATACTGTCGATGTGCTGGAGGCCGGCGATGTTGGCGACGTACCGGAGGTCACCTGCGTCGGCCGCCGCGTCCACGACCGCCGCGACGTCGTCGTCGCTGGTGAGGTCGGTTTCGACGCCCTCCACACGGCCGGGCGCGTCGAACTCGGCGGCCATGTCGGCGGTCTCGGCCATTCCCTCGCTGTCGACGTCGGCGCCGACGACCGTCAGGCCGTTCATCGCCAGGCCGACGGCTGTTGCCCGCCCGATCCCCGAAGCCGCGCCCGTCACGAGCGCGACAGTCTCCTCGCTGAAGCGCTCGTCGTCGAGGACCAGCAGGTCCTCCGGAGCCAGTTCAGGTGCGCTGAGTTCGAAGTCGTCTGTCACGAAAATCCCTCACCCGGGCAGAGGCCACCGAGCCGTATAAGTCGTGCTCACAGTGACGTAAGTCGCGCCGCGTCCGTTCCGGGGTGCCGGCTCGTCCGGCCCGCGTGCACCGGTACTCAGGCAAGCAGCTCCACGCCCAGCACGATCCCCCCGACGACTGCGAAGACGACCCCGAGGCCGACCTCCATCAGGTCGCTGGGGACGTACTTGCCCACGCGGGTGCCGACCGTCCCGCCGACGAGCACGCCAGGGACCGACCAGGCGACGACCCACCAGACCGGCGAGGCCGCCAGTGCGTGGACGAGCGCGCCCGCGACGGCGGCGACCCCGAGGGTGAAGACGCTGGTGGCGACCGCGACCCGCGGGGGCATGCGACACCGGACGACGAGCTGGGTGGTGACGATCTCCGGGAGCCCGGCGCTTATCAGCCCCGTAATGAAGCCGCCAGCCGTCGAGAGCGCCACGCCCGGCGGCCGCCAGCAGGTGTCGTAGGTGAACCGCTCGCCGTCGGCGGCCTCGACGGTCGTCGTCCCGCGGCCGGTGTTCTTTTTCCGGAGGTACTCCCCCTCGCTCTCCCCGGGTTCGCAGTCCTCGGTGGGGTCGTAGTAGACGAGAAACCCGCCCAGCAGAATGAGGCCGGCGCCGAAGAACAGTTTCAGAAGCGTCGGGTCGACAGCGTGGGAGACCAGCGCCCCGGCGACGATGGCCGGCACCGCCCCCAGCAGCAGCCACTTCGCCGTCCGGAAGTCGACGACCCGCTGGCCGACGTACGAGCGCAGCCCGTTGCCCATCCCGAAGACCTCGGTCAGGAGGCCGGCGCCGATGGCCTGCGGGGGCGCGAGTCCGACCACCAGCAGGAAGAAGGGGCTGAAAAACAGCGCGCCGGAGACCCCCGCCGCGAGCGCGACCGTCGAGAAGGCGACCGAGGCCGGAAACACCCACCAGTGGGCGAGAAACCGCTCGGTGCTGAACGCGGAGGGAGGGGCGCCGCTCCCGGTTGCGGCCGCAGCGACCACGTCGGCGACGAAGACCAGCCCGAGGGCGGCGAGCCCGCCGGCCAGGAGCCGCCGCCGGGTCACCCCGACGCGGGTCATTCGAACAGCTCGGTGACGGCGTCGTCGGTGGGCGTCCAGCCGACGAACTCGCCCCCCTCGAAAGGCAACTCGACGGCGGCGACGTAGTTACACAGGCCGACGTAGAAGTCCACGAGCAGCCCGACGGCGACCACCTCGCCGGGGCCGTAGGCCCGACAGAGCGCGTCGTGTATCTGGTCGGTCACCTCGCCGGTGGCGACCGCGCGGGCGTACTGGAGGAGGACGTACTCCTCGTCGGGAAACGGCGAGAAGTCGCCGCCACCGATGGCGCGCATCTCCTCGACGGAGACGCCCAGCTCGCGGGCGATGTCGACGTGCTGGTGCCACTCGTAACGGGCGCCGCGGGCCCGGGCGACCGCGAGGATCACTAGTTCCTTCGTCCGGGGCGTGAGCTGGTCGTAGACGGTGTTCAGGTACTCCAGGGTCGCCTCCAGGAGCTCGGGGTTGTGCGCCCACACCCGGAAGATGTGGCGGTCGCCCAGATAGTCGTCGGTGAACAGGTGGTGGTACTCCCCGGGGATCTCTTCGAGGGAGAGCAGGTCGAGCCTGGTCATGGCAGTTCCTCGGGCGGAGACGACAAAAGCGGTCTCTCACCCGCAGGTAACCCGGTCAGCCCGGCCTCAGGTGGACCTATGTAGCCGTCGCGCATGGACGGGGTATGTACCGACAGCATCCCGACGGTCGGCCGGTCCCGCCGAGGCGGTGACGCCCGTGGACGAGCACCTGTTCCGGACGGCCGACGGCGACCCGGTGACCGCCGTCACCGCCGACGAGATGCGCGAGGTGGACCGCGTGGCCGTCGAGGAGTTCGGCGTCGACCTCCTCCAGATGATGGAAAACGCCGGCCGGACCCTCGCCAGGGAGGCCCGCGAGCGACGCGCCGACGGGCCGGTCGCGGTCGTCACCGGTGACGGCGGCAACGGCGGCGGCGGGCTGGCGTGTGCCCGCCACCTCGCGAACCACGGCGTCCCCGTCGAAGTCACACTGGACCGCGAACCCGACGCCCTCACGGGAGCCGCCGCCCACCAGCACGCGACGCTCGCCGAGATGGGCGTTCCCGTCGGGGTCGGCCACGACGCGCTCCCGGCCGAGCCGGGGCTGGTCGTCGACGCCCTCATCGGCTACGGGCTCGCGGGCGAGGTGCGCGGGCGTGCCCGCGAGATGGTCGACACGCTTCAGGACCATCCGGACGCGCCGGTCCTCTCGCTGGACGTCCCTTCGGGCCGGGACGCGACCACCGGCGAGGTGCTCGGGGCGGCGGTCGACCCCGACGCCGTGCTGACGCTCGCGTTGCCCAAGACCGGGCTCGGGACCCTCGACGCGCCGGTCGTCCTCGCCGACATCGCCGTCCCGGCAGGTGTCTACGACCGCCTCGACCTCCCCTACGATAGCCCGTTCGGCGGCCGGTACCGGGTCCCACTCCGTCCTGCCGGTGGCCCGTCAGTCGGCCGGTGAGTTTCGCGTAACCCGGTGAGTCGGGTGTTCGCCACGAGTCTTTAGTGTCGGGACAGGATTCCCGTGGTACCGCCGGCACAGCATGACGTCCCCTCGTTCCGTCCTCGCCGCGCTGGTCGCCAGCTACGACGAGCGCGGCGCCCCGCTGTCGCCGGCGGTACTCGCTGCTGCGCTCGACGGCGACCCCCACCCCCGCGCCGTCGAGCGCTGTCTCGACCGGCTGGTCGACTGCGAACTGGCCGCAACCACCCCCCACGGCTACCGGCCGACGGTGACCGGCCGGGAGTTTCTCGACCTCGACATCCGCGGCGGGTTCGCGGTCGTCGACCCCGGCGCTGGGTCGGACGAGGAGTGAGTACCACCCCGGAACGAGCGACCGCATCCGGCCACAGGTAGCCCGTGTCAGGTGCCACCCGTGCAGGATTGTCACCGAGACGAGGATTTATTTGAGCGGCTGTCGAAGTCGAGAAAAATGGACTCTTCCGGAGACGCGAACGCCAGCCCCGGCGACGGGACGGACCCGGACCGTGGGAAGGCGGGAGCGACCGACGGGGTGCGGCCGGACGGTGGCGAAACGCGGGACAGCGAGCCGGGGCTGGGGAGGCTAGCCGAGGGTGCCGAAGTGGACTTCGGCGGCCGGGAGTACGGTGTCTACGAGTGTACCGACTGCGGGAACGTCGTCCTCTCGCTGCGGGACGCCGAGGGGATGACCTGCCACGGCCAGGAGATGGAGCGAGTGACCGAACACGCCATGGACATCCAGCCGCCGGACCTTCGGGAGGTGCTGTTGAACGCCTTCGGCCTCCCGAAGGTCGGGCTGGACATCTGTCTGTGTGTCATCGGCGAGGGACCGATCTCGCCCGCCGAGGTCGCCGAAACCCTCGACTACGACACCTCGACCGTCCGGACGTACCTGAACGAACTCGTCGACCTGGGGCTGCTCACCAGGTCACAACTCAACCGCGAGAGCGGCGGCTTCGTCAACGTCTACCACTCCGTGGACCTCTCGGAGATGCGCCGTGAGACGATCGTGGGGTTTTACGTCTGGGCGGGCGAGGCCGCCTCGCTCATCGAGCAGGCCAACCTCACCA
>JAZKSZ010000088.1:0-8608 GCA_036625795.1 Haloarculaceae archaeon | reverse complement strand
AGGCCTCATACGACGTCGACGAGACGCCCGACGACCTCATCAACTGGATCGAGGACAACATGCCCAAGGACTACGCGGGCGAGGAACTGGCGGCGGCGTACGGCTTCCTGGCCAACGCCGACCGGTGGCTCGGGCGGGTGCGCGCGACGCAGAACTACAGCTTCTGGCGATACGCGGGCGACAACATGACCGCCGGCGTGGCGGCGGCCCGCCGCGAGCCGAAGGGCGGGTGGACTCGCTACGGCCCGCCGAGTTACTGGTCGAAGCTGGGGCGCACGCGGGGCACGCGCGATACGCGTGACTACGTCGCCCGGCAGGTCGCCGCCACGAACGGCGTCTCGACGGGTACCGCCCGCCGGGAGTTGCTGCCCCGCCTGTCCGTCATGACCCACCACTGCAAGAACCGCGAGCTGACGGTGGCGATGGCCGCCCGCTACGACCTCGACGCGGAGCACGTCGCCTTCGTCACCGGGAGCGGCGAGGACACGAACAAGGTCCAGTCGATCGTCGAGGACGCCCAGCAGCTCCGCGAGGAGGCTGCCGTCGAGGGGTCGGAGGGGGCCTTCGAGGGCGGCAGCGCCGGCGCGCTCTCCGGAGAAGACGAGGGAGAGGGTGACGCGGAGGAGAATTCGGCAGAGGGGGAGCCGGACACGGACTCGCGCACTGAGAGCGGGGACTCGGAGGGGGAACAGGCTGGGTCCGAGGGGGCCAGCGAGCCGGACGACGAGCAGTCGGGGCTGTCCGACTTCGTGTAGCCGGTCGCCGCGCAGTCGGCGCGTCCCGCAGCCCTCCTGACGGAGCGCGGGTCAGTCCCCGGTCGTACGGGCGTCGCGCTCGCGGCCGCCGGCCTCCGCGCCGGCAGTCTCGGAGCCGGTACTCGCGTTCGGCCCCCAGAACGCGAGCGTCGTCGCGACCAGCAGCCCGGTGAAGATGGTCAGAGCGGCGCCGTGGTGGGCCACCTGGGCGACGGCGCCGTAGTTGAAGACCGTGTTCGCGCCAAGCAGCACCTGGACGGGGAGCACGGCGAGTGCGACCGCGGTCGCGTAGCGGATCCGGCGGTCCAGTCCCCCGCGCCAGGCAGCGACGGTCGTACCGAGGATGGCGAAGCCGGTCACCATGGCCAGCGCGCGGTGGGACCACTCGATGAAGCAGGGGACGTCCGCCGGCAGCAAGCCGAGAAAGCCGTTCGTGCCGGGCCACTGGGCGTTGCAGGCCAGCCCCGCGGCCGTCGCCTTCGTGTAGATCCCCACGAGGATCAGCGCGAAGGTCAGGCCGGCAGTGACCGCCGCGAGCGAGCGAAACGAGGGCCGTCTCATAGCCGGCGCTCAGGACCGGACACATATCAACCCCACTCTTGCCGTCCGGAACTGTCTCTCCTCCGGCGGCCGCGGGCGGCTGGTCGAACCCCCGGCAAGTTCGACAGCCAGCGAAACCCCGTCCGATGGGCTTTTGCTACGGGACCCGGTGATGCCTCCATGGGACTAGACGAAGACGCCCTCGACTATCACCAGGAGGACCCCCCCGGGAAGATCGAGATCTCGACGACCAAGCCGACGAACACGCAGCGAGACCTCAGCCTAGCGTACTCCCCAGGGGTCGCGGCCCCCTGCCGGGAGATCAGGGACGACACCGAGGAGGCCTACACCTACACCGCCAAGGGGAACCTGGTGGGTGTGGTCTCGAACGGGTCGGCTGTACTCGGCCTGGGCGACATCGGGCCGGAAGCGTCGAAGCCCGTGATGGAGGGGAAAGGCGTCCTCTTCAAGCGGTTTGCCGACATCGACGTCTTCGACATCGAGCTCGACCAGGACACCGCCGAGGAGATGGTCACCTCCGTCAAGGCGATGGGGCCGACCTTCGGCGGCATCAACCTCGAGGACATCAAGGCTCCGGAGTGTTTCGAGGTCGAGGAGCGGCTCCGCGAGGAGATGGACATCCCCGTCTTCCACGACGACCAGCACGGCACGGCGATCATCTCGGGTGCCGCACTGCTGAACGCCGTCGACATCAGCGACAAGGAACTCGCTGATCTTGACATCGTCTTCTCCGGTGCGGGCGCGAGCGCCATCGCGACCGCCCGCTTCTACGTCTCGCTCGGCGCCAGCAAGGAGAACATCATCATGTGTGACTCCGGCGGGATCATCACCGAAGAGCGTGCCGCGGCGGGCGAGGTCAACGAGTTCAAACAGGAGTTCGCTCGCGACGTCCCCGAGGGAGGGCTCGAGGAGGCTATGGAGGGCGCCGACGTCTTCGTCGGGCTCTCGATCGGCGGCCTGGTCGACGAGGAGATGGTCCGGTCGATGGCCGAGAACCCGATCATCTTCGCGATGGCCAACCCCGACCCAGAGATCGGCTACCAGGAGGCCAAAGAGGCCCGCGACGATACCGTGATCGTCGCGACCGGCCGTTCCGACTACCCCAACCAGGTCAACAACGTGCTCGGCTTCCCGTTCATCTTCCGGGGTGCACTCGACGTCCGCGCCAAGGAGATCAACGAGGAGATGAAGGTGGCCGCGGCGGAGGCGCTGGCGACCCTCTCGCGGGAGGACGTCCCCGACGCCGTCGTGAAGGCCTACGGGGACGAGCCGCTGCAGTTCGGCCCGGAGTACATCATCCCGAAGCCGCTCGACCCGCGGGTGCTGTTCGAGGTCGCGCCCGCCGTGGCGCGGGCGGCCATGGAGAGCGGTGCTGCCCGCCGGACGCTGGACCTGGACGCGTACGTCGAGCGCCTGGAGGCCCGGCTGGGCAAGTCCCGGGAGATGATGCGCGTCGTGCTCAACAAGGCTAAAAGCGACCCCAAGCGGGTCGTGCTCGCGGAGGGCGACGACGAGAAGATGATACGGGCGGCCCAGCAGTTGCTCGACCAGGGGATCGCCGAGCCGGTGTTGCTCGGCGACCGCGAGGAGGTCTGGGCTCAGATGGAGGAACTCGGGCTGAGCTTCGACCCGGAGATCGTCGACCCCGACGAGGACAATCTCGGCCCCTACGCCGAGCGGCTCCACGAGCTCCGGAGACGCCACGGCCTCACTCAGCGGGAGGCCGAGGAGCTCATCCAGGACGGCAACTACCTGGGCAGCGTGATGGTCGAGATGGGCGACGCCGACGCGATGCTGACGGGGCTGATGCACCACTACCCGGCCGCGTTGCGCCCGCCGCTGCAGGTCATCGGGACCGCCGAGGACGCCGACTACGCCGGCGGCGTCTACCTCCTGACGTTCAAGAACCGCGTCGTCTTCTGTGTCGACGCGACGGTCAACCAGGACCCGTCCGGCGACGTGCTGGAGGAGATGACCCGCCACACCGCCGAACTCGCCCGGCGGTTCAATGTCGAACCGCGGGCGGCGTTGCTCTCCTACTCCGACTTCGGGAGCGTCGAGAACGAGGGTACCCGGAAGGTCCGGGCTGCGGCGGACAGCCTCCGGGCGGACCCGACCGTCGACTTCCCCGTCGACGGCGAGATGCAGGCCGACACCGCGCTCGTCGAAGACATCCTCACGGAGAGCTACGAGTTCTCGGAACTCGACGAGCCGGCGAACATCCTCGTCTTCCCGAATCTCGAGGCCGGCAACATCGGCTACAAACTGCTCCAGCGGCTCGGCGGCGCGGAGGCCATCGGCCCCATGCTCGTCGGGATGGACAAGCCGGTCCACGTCCTCCAGCGCGGCGACGAGGTGAAAGACATCGTCAACCTCGCTGGCGTCGCCGTGGTGGACGCACAGGACGAGGACGAAACCTAACCGCCCGCGAGGCGACAGCCGAGCGGGCGCCTTTTCGTCCACGTTTTGCCGCGAGTGGGTACCACAGGTCGCTACGCGAGCGAAGCGAGCGTGTCGCGACCGAGGAACCCCGAGCGGGAAAAGGTGGTAACGACATCGTCAACCTCGCTGGCGTCGCCGTGGTGGACGCCCAGGACGAGGACGAGGCGTAGCGCAGGGCCGAACCGTTTTTCCGGCGGTGACCGGGAGGGTTCGCATGGACGACCAACAGCGGGTCGCGGAGTTCGTCGCGGAGCATGGCCTGGAGACGCCGCCGGCGTACCGGCTGCTCGACCTGGTCTCGGAGGTGGGCGAGCTCGGGAAGGAGGTCACCGAATCCACGGCCTATGGCGCCTCGCCGGGTGCGGTGGATGTCGACCGCGACGAGCTCGGAGACGCCCTGTTCGCGCTGCTCGCGCTCGCGGAGGAACTGGACATCGATGCCTCGGCGGCGCTGGAGGAGTCACTCGAGAAGTACGAGCGACGGCTCGACGAGCGGGGGACTGCCGGGTCCGGCGAGTGACCGAGAGCGTGACGGTCAGACGGCGAGTTTCTCGCCGAGCTCGCCCCGTTCCTCGAGCTGTGCGAGGATGTCGCTGCCGCCGACGAACTCGCCGTCGACGAACGTCTGAGGGATAGTCTCACGGCCGCTGTGCCGTTCGAGGGCCGTCCGGAACTCGTCCAGTGATTCGAGGACGTCGACGGTCGCCACGTCCTCGCGGTGCTTGCCCAGCAGGCCCAGCGCGCGCTCGGAGTAGCCACACTGTGGCATCATCGGCGTCCCCTTCATGAACAGCACGACGTCGTTCTCCTCGATGACTTGGTCGACGCGCTCGGTGACCTCTTCCTGGGGGAGGCTCTGGTTGGGGTCGAACGTCATACCCGTACCCAGCGGGTCCGCGGGGAAAGGTATTACCCCCGCTCGTCGGGCGTGTAGGTCTCGACCTCCAGGGCGTGGATGTCGGTCGTCATGTGCTCGTCGAGCGCGTCGTAGACCCGCTGGTGGCGGTCGACCAGCGACTCGCCCTCGAACGCCGGCGAGACGACCGTCGCTGCCAGGTGGTCGTCGTCACCCTCGTGACGGGCACGCCGTACCTCCGCCTGGGCGTCCGGGACCGACTCCTCGATGAGCCGCTCGACGTCTGTGATGTCCATACCGCATTCACTGGGCCGGCCGGCAAAACGCTTGTCGCGTCACTCCGACCGGTCGGGTGTGGTCGGCGGGTTGAAAAAGAGGGCGTCGAAGACGGCGACGCCGCTGACCAGGGCTCCCCCGCCGACGGCGACCCTGAACGGCACGCCGAGCGTGACGTGGACGGCGAGCATGGTGGCAAAGACCAGCGGTATCACCGCCAGCAGAACGTCGTAGCGGGACAGGTCGGGCAACCCGTCCCGGAAGGAGCGGAACGGGGTTTCCTTGCTGTGCCCGGAGCTGCGACTGGTTGCCATGATTGCCGTCACCTCCGATCCGAATGTACGTTCCTGATCCCACTAAAGTGTTACTCCAGTCACGTTGGGGGAACACACTTCAGGATTCTCCGGGGGTTTCCTGTTGTATCTGCATAAGTTATGCAGGTAATACAGTTGGCTCCCTTCGGTGGGTGACGGCAGCGGTAAAACCGAGCCTGCGGGGTCAGTCACCGGCGCCGCGGTCCGACCGCGACGGTGGAGGGATCCGCTCCTCGCCGGGTGTGTTCGAGGGCTCGGGGCGCAGACAGCGGTCGGGTTCGCCGTTCACGTGGGCGTACCGGTCGGGTGCGTTGGCGAGCGGGTGGGCGGGGTTGCGGTCGCTCGGGATCCGGGCGGCACGGACCTCGCCGAAGCCGTGGAGTCGAGCCCGGATCCCGCGCCAGTGGAGGCCGGTGGCGCGGGGGACACTGACCCGGTGGGGTGTCCCCGGACGCCCGCCCCGGGACGCGAGGATGGCGGCGTTGACGTTCGCGGCGAGGTCGTCGTGGTCGACGAGCAGACCCACGCGCGCCCCGGCGGGCGAGCGCGCGGCGAGCACGTCGAGCCCGAGGTGCAGCGCCCGGTACTCGGCGACGTTGTTGTCCGGCGCCTGGTCGCCCAGCGCGACCCGCGCGACCCGCTCGCCGTCGCGGGTTTCGATCACGGCGCCCAGCCCGCCGCCCGACTCCCGGAAGGAGCCGTCGGTAGCGAGGTAGAAGTCTCGGTGGTGTGTCCGGGGCGGGTGGGCGATGTGCGGGGTCGGTGACTCGTCGAACAGGTCCCGGAGGTCCGGCCGGCCGTGTGCGGCCATACCCCGGATAGGCCGGGCAGGATTGTAAGTGTACTGTCCGCGGCGACCCCTGCGCGCCGCTATCGCCCGGTGCGCACGGCTGTCCTGGTGTGCTCACTCGGGCGCGTCGCCGAGTAGCGAGACGTGGACGGTCACGGGGCCGGCCGGCGTCTCGATGGTCGCGCGGTCACGGACCGCGTCGAGCAGTTCGCGGCGCCACCCCTCGACGGCCTCCTCGTGGCGGGCCCGGTGGCGCTCGACGGTGTACTCGAGGTCGGGGTCGGCCCGGATGGCGTCCTCCGTCTCCGCGGGCGTCGGGTACGCCGGCGCGTCGTCGGTGACGAGCGCCCGCGGGGGGACGTGGACCGGCCGAGGCTCGTCGTATACCTCGTCGCCCTCGACGTGCAGGCGGGCACGCATCCGGCCGCTGAACGGCGGCGTCGCCCGGAGGACGGCCGTCCTCCCGGTCGTGCGGTTGGTCTCCAGCGCCGCCACCAGGTCCGACGCGGTCACCGCCAGGCGCTCGATGGCTGTCGGGTCCGCCTCGCCCATGGGGTCGCCTCGCCGCAGGGACTCAAAGACGTTCCGGGTGACCGAGCAGTACGCACTTATCCCCCCGGCTTCGAGGTGTCGGCAATGGACGAGCGACAGCCAGTCGTCGTGGCCGGCGTACGGACCCCACAGGGACGGGAGGGCGGCGTCTACGCGGACGTCAAAAGCGAGCGCCTCTCGGTGCCCCTGGTGAACGAACTGCTGGCCCGGACAGGCATCGACCCCGGGGACGTCGACGACGTCGCCTGGGGCTGTGCCAAGCAGGTCAAAGAGCACAGCAACAACATGGGGCGGGTCATCGCGCTCTGCTCGGAACTCGGCGAGGGCGTCCCCGGTCGAACCATCGACCGGCTCTGTGCCTCCTCCGCGCAGGCCATCATGGACGCCAGCGACGCCATCCGCGCAGGCCAGCGGGATGTCATGGTCGCCGGCGGCGTCGAGCACATGACCCGCGTCGAACGGGACTACGGGATCGATTCCTACGACTGCATCGCCGCCCAGTACGACGCCCGGGACCTCCAGATGGGCCAGACCGCCGAGGAGGTCGCCGACCGCTACGGGGTCTCCCGCGAACGCCAGGACGCCTACGGCGCCCGCAGCCAGCAGCGGGCTTGCGAGGCCACCGAAGCAGGGAAATTCGACGAGGAAATCGTTCCCATCGACACCCCCGGCGGGGTCGTCGAGGAGGACGAGGGGCTCCGGCCTGGCACGACCTCGGAGAAGATCGCCGGACTCCCGCCCGCGTTCCGGGAGAACGGCTCCGTGACGGCCGCCAACGCCGCCCAGGTCTCGGACGGTGCGGCCGCGGTCATGGTCACCTCCCGGGCCTACGCCGAGGCGCAGGACCTGGAGGTCCTCGCGGAGGTCGGTGCCCACGAGGTCGCGGGCGTCGACCCGGAGGTGATGGGGATCGGCCCCGTCCCCGCCGTCCGGCAGCTCTGGGAGCGGACCGGCCACGCCGCCGACGACTACGACCTCGTCGAACTCAACGAGGCCTTCGCCAGCCAGACGCTGTACTGCCAGGACGAACTCGGCTTCGACGACGAGATATTCAATGTCAACGGCGGCGCCATCGCCATCGGCCACCCGCTCGGCGCCTCGGGCGCCCGGCTGCCGGTGACGCTCATCCACGAACTCCGGCGCCGGGGCGGGGGGCTCGGGCTCTCGACGATGTGTGTCGGCTACGGCCAGGGGGCGGCTATCGAGTTCCGCGTGGAGTGACCGGCTACGCGCCCAGCCACTCGTCGTCGCGCACCTCGTAGCCGTTCGACCGGCAGAACTTCGCCGCCTCCTTGCGCACGCGCCGCGAGCCCGGGAGCGTCCCCTTGTCGCGGATCCTTCCGACGATCCAGTCAGCGATGGCGTCGATCCCCTCATCGTCATCGTCGGCGTCGATGGCCGCTAGCGAGCGGAACGTTTTCTCGTATGCCTCGCGCTGGGACGTGCCGAGGCTGACTCCCTGGACTGCCGCGCTCGCCTCGACCACCCGCTTCATCGCCGCTGCAACAGTCGGTCGCTGGACGCGCGCCCGGACCGCCGCCGGCGACTCGAAGGTCACTCCCGCCTCCGGGATCAGATCCCCGACTGTGTAGGTCCCCTCGGCCGACTCGACAGTGTGGTCGCCGGCGGCTGCGCGGACCTCGGAACTCGGTGCCGGGAAAGACACCGTCTCGAGCTCCGCCTCGACCCCCTCGAGGCTCGCCTCCTCGACCGGCGGTTCGGTCTCGTCCATCCGCTCCAGCTCGGTCGCCAGGTCGCGTTCGCGCTGGCGTCGGTCGGCATCGTCGGCCTGACTCTCACGGCCCGCTTTGTTGTCTCCCATCCTATAAGTTAGGCGTCCGAGCCGCATAACCCTGTGGCCGGACACCGGGGACAGAGTTATTCGGATGCCGGCGCTGTCACCGGCAATGGACTTCCAACTCAGCGAGGAACAGCGGCTCATCCGCGACCAGATCCGCAAGCTCTGTGCCGACTTCGGGGACGACTACTGGCGGGAGAAAGACAGGAACCACGAGTTCGCCTGGGAGTTTTTCGAGGCCTTCGCCGACGACGGGTGGTGTGG
>JAZKSZ010000087.1:0-8685 GCA_036625795.1 Haloarculaceae archaeon | reverse complement strand
CGGTCTGGCGCTCGCGGGGGACCGAGATCGCCCACTGGTTGTTGTTACAGAAGAAGACGGCGGGGACGTCGAAGACGCCCGCGAAGTTCAGCCCCTCGTGGAAGTCACCCTCCGAGGTGGCACCGTCGCCGAAGTAACACATCGTCACCCGGTCCTCGTCACG
Source organism: Haloarculaceae archaeon (assembly GCA_036625795.1). Taxonomy (GTDB): domain Archaea; phylum Halobacteriota; class Halobacteria; order Halobacteriales; family Haloarculaceae; genus Salinirussus. The sequence goes on along the minus strand of JAZKSZ010000087.1, from coordinate 8,522 downwards.
GAGCTTCGCCGCCCAGGCCGCCCCGGTCGCGTGGGGGACCTGGGTCGCGATGGGGACCGCGACGGTGAACATGTTCACGCCCTCGGGGGCGACGTTGCCCTCCTCGGTGCCCATCCAGTACAGCAGGACCTTCTCGAGGGGCCATCCCATCGCGTACGCGGAGACGTGCTCGCGGTAGCTGGGGAACAGCCAGTCCTGCTCGGCGAGGGCGTGGACGCTGCCGACCTGGGCGGCCTCCTGCCCGGACAGTGGGGGGTACGTGCCCATCCGGCCCTGGCGCTGGAGGCTCACCGCCCGCTGGTCGAAGTGTCGACCAAGCTTCAGTTCGCGGTACATCTCGATCAGCTCCTCGTCCGAAAGGTCGGGGACCGCCGCGTCCTCCCGGACCTGACCGTCCTGGTCGAGCACCTGTACCTGTCCGCTCGTCTGGAGGGTACTCAGAGAAACCACCTGCCGAAGTACGACATATCGTAGGACTTGCCCCCCACGCCGTTTATGCGTTTCGAGGTTATGTCTGCCGGTTCTTGGCAGTTTTCGGGGTGTTACTCGCGATAATTGTGGACGTTTGATCACACCCACCAGCCGGCGGCAGAGGGACACACAGGTAGGGGGCGGTGACGGTCCACGACATCTCCTGTAGTGGTACTGGTTGGCAAAACTATTATTCCTTTCAGTATACATGTAATCATCGTGGCGTTTCGTGAACACGCTTCTGAGGGGGAGCACAGCGATGACTGACAGGGGGACGCTCACAGAGAGCGGTACCACCTACGAGAACAATACCGAGGGCGCCGTTCAGGGGTCCGACGGCTGATAGCCACCCGCAGAAACCAATTCGAGAACACGAACCATGTTACAGAAACTCCGCCGGATGCAGCGGAACCCGATGCTGCTGCTCCGGTACGTCATGAACAACCCGAAGAAAGTGCTACTGGCGCTGGGGGTCCTCGTCGCGGTCATCGCGGTCGTCCTGCTGTCGTTCAGCGTCGACGCCATCCCGACGTGGAGCGGTTTCCTCGGGGTCGCCGTCCTCCCGGCCTACGCCGCCTGGCTGCAGTGGGGGCGGCTGGCGCTGCTGTTCCGCGCCTCCGAAATGCCGGCCGGCCAGGTCTCCTCGGGCGTCGTCGAGGTCAGCGGGACTGCGCGCCCGGCCGAGCAGGGCGGCCTCGTCAGCCCAGACCGTGTCAATCGGGAGGGCGAGTACCTTGCGTACAAACGCATCGAGCGTATCGACACTGACCCCGGGCACGACGACGAGGAGTTGCCCTTCCTGGACAAGGAGGCGGGCGACCGCGACGTGGCGGCCGCCCCACTCTACGTAGAGGACGATACCGGGCGGGTCCTCGTCGATACGAACAACGCCGACGTCAGGCTCGACTGGGACGACACCAGCCGCGGCGGCCGGCGGACCACGAAGTGGGCTGCGCTCGAACCCGGCGACCCGGTGACGGTCTACGGGACGGCGATGGCCCTCGACCGACGAAACCCGCCCGGCATAGCCGATTCCCTGTCTGACGTCAGCGATTCGATGCGGGGCTGGGACTTCGACGAACTCGCCGCCGGGGAGAACGTCGTCATCTCGAAGAGTCTCGACCGGCCGTACCTCATCCTCTCCGACCGCTCCGGGCTCGGGCTGCTGGGGCGCCAGCTCGCCTACTTCCTCGTTGCCGGGCTCCTGACCGTCGGGCTCCTCGTCGTGGCACTCCTCGGGATCGTCGGTCGCCCCGTGGTCTGACGGGCCGGTTCTGTTGACTGTTGGTCGGTGCTCGGCAGCGTGCCGGCGTCAGTCGCCGTCCGCCTGTTCCGCCGCCGCCCGCGCCGCCGCGACCGACTTCCCGTCGCGCTCGATGGCCTCGACGAACAGTTCGCCGGCGCGGTAGGAGGAACGGACCATCGGCCCGCTCGCGCAGTACAGGAAGTCCAGCTCCTCCTCGGCGACCCGTTCCCAGGTGTCGAAGACGTCGGGGTGGACGTACTCGCTCACCTCCAGATGCGACCGGGAGGGCTGGAGGTACTGGCCGAGGGTGACGACGTCGACGCCGACCGCCCGGAGGTCCCGCAGCGTCCGGTAGACCTCGTGGGCGTACTCTCCCACGCCGAGCATGACCGAGGTCTTGGCGTAGGGCTCGGCGTCGGCGACCTGCGAGAGCACCGACAGCGACTGCTCGTAGCCCGCCCGCCTGTCGCGGACCGGCCACTGGAGGCGCTCGACGGTCTCGACGTTGTGCGCGAGCACGTCCGGTCCGGCGTCGATCACTTTCTGTACCAGCCGCCGTTCCCCCTGGAAGTCCGGAATGAGCGCCTCCACCAGGATCGATGGGTCCCGCTGTTTGATCGCCCGGACCGTCTCGGCGAAGTGGCCCGCCCCCTGGTCGGGGAGGTCGTCGCGGTCCACGCTCGTCAGGACGACGTAATCGAGGCCGATCTCGGCGACGGCGTCGGCGACCTGTTCCGGCTCGTCGGGGTCCGGCGGCTCCATCCCGCCGGTCTCGACGTCACAGAAGTTACAGCCCCGCGAGCACCGGTCGCCAAGCAGCATGAACGTCGCCGTCCCGGGGCCGTCTCTCCCACTCCAACACTCCCCCAGGTTCGGGCAGTTGGCCTCCTCACAGACCGTGTTGAGGTCCCGCTCCCGGAGCGAGTCTTTGATGTGGGTGAACCGCTGGCCCGCCGGCGGCCGCGTCTTCAGCCACTCGGGCTTGCGCACGCCGCTCATTGGCGGCTGTTATGGCCCCGCGGACAAAAGCGTGCGGTACGCGGCTCCCGGAGGCTCCGTCCGCGCCGCCACGTGGCGGGCAAGCTCCGAGCGCCGTGCGGTTCTGTCTCCCAGAATCACGCGGGAACACGGAACGTTCAAGCCCGTGGTGTCGGAGGTGGTGGGTCATGGACGAACTCGAGCCGGAGTTCTTCGAGACGATGGTCGAGGCCGTCGGGGTCGGCGTCGCGATCTACGGCGCCGACGGCCGGTACCGGTAGGTCAACGGGGCGTACGCGGACCTGCTCGACACCGACCGGGCGGCGCTGGTCGACACCCCGGTCCCGGAGGTCGCCGTCGACGTCGACCCCGACCGGTTCGACGGCTACTGGGACTCCTTCGAGGACGGCGAGACCCGCACCGCCGAAACGGAACACCAGCGCGGCGGGCGGACAGTCCCGGTCGCGACGGTCACTACCCGCCACCGGATCGACGGCACCCCGTACAACTTCGGCACGGTCACGGACATCTCCGAGCGGAAGGCCCGCGAGCGGGAGATCAGACGGCAAAACGAGCGGCTCGACTCCTTCGCGGGCGTCGTCGCTCACGACCTCCGGAACCCGCTCAACGTCGCACAGGGGTATCTCGAACTCATCCAGGACGACGTCGACCGCGAGGAACTCGCGCTGGTCGAGAGTGCGCTGGGCCGGATGGAGACGCTGATCGACGACCTCCTGACGCTGGCACAGGAGGGTGAGAGCATTAGCGAGACGGAGAGCGTGTCGCTGCGCGAGGCCGCAGCCGCGGCCTGGGAGAGCACGCGGACCCCCGACGCGGACCTGACCGTCGACGGCGACGTGACGCTGGCGGCCGACGAGACACGACTCCAGCAGCTGCTCGAGAACCTCTTCGGCAACGCCGTGGACCACGCCTGCGAGGCGGTTTCCATCCGCGTCGGACCGCTCGCCGGCGGCTTCTCCGTGGCCGACGACGGCCCCGGCATCCCGGAAGAACGCCGCGAGGATATCTTCGCTCCCGGTCACTCGACCACCGACGACGGCACCGGGTTCGGGCTCGCTATCGTCCGGGAGATCGCCGAGGCACACGGCTGGGACGTCCGCGTGACCGACGCCGAGGGCGGGGGCGCACGCTTCGAGGTCACCGGCGTGTCCCGTGCCGCGTGAGCAGCCGGGCGACCGCCCATACCGCCACCGGATGGGACACGACAACACGGCAACGACGAACCTTAGTGGCGCAGGACCCTCCCCACCCGTATGTCCGATTCTGTCGCGATCGCCGCCGAGGACCTCGTGAAGGAGTACGGGGAGACCCGTGCGCTGGACGGGTTCTCGGTGTCGGTCGACCGCGGCGAGTTCTTCGGGTTACTCGGCCCGAACGGCGCCGGCAAGACCACCTTCATCGAGACGCTGGTGGGGCTGAGCGAACCGACCGCCGGCACTGCCGAGGTGTTCGGCCACGACGTCGTCGCCGACCGGCGGGCCGTCCGCCAGCAAGTCGGGCTGGCCCCCCAGGAGTACAACGTCGACCGCTTCTTCCCGATCCGGGAGGTGCTCGAACACAAGGCCGGCTACCACGGGTTCCCCCGCGAGACGGCGAAGGAGCGGGCCGACTGGGCGCTCGACCGGGTCGGCCTCCAGGCGAAGGCCGGCGCCACGTTCAAGAGCCTCAGCGGCGGGATGAAACGCCGGGTGCTCCTGGCCCGGGCGCTCGTCACGGACCCCGACCTCCTCATCCTCGACGAGCCGACCGCCGGCGTCGACGTCCAGCTGCGCCGGGAGATCTGGGAGGTCGTCCAGGACCTCAACGAGGGGGGGACGACGGTACTCCTGACGACCCACTACATCGAGGAGGCCGAGCGGCTCTGTGACCGGGTCTGCATCATGGAAGCCGGCCGGAGCGTCGCCGTCGACACGCCCGCCGAACTCCGCCGCCGCGGCACCGACACCCACCACCTCAGGCTGGACGGCCGCCCATCCCAGGGCGTGCTCGACGGGATCGAGGAGGTCGTCTCGGTCGAGCGAACCGCCGACGGCCTGGCGGTCGAGGCCAGCCGCTCGAGCGGCGCAGTCCCGGCGATGATCACTGCGCTGACCGAGGCCGGCGTGACCGTCACCGACGTCGAGACCGAGCCGACCACCCTGGAGGACGTGTTCGTCGACATGACCCGCACCGACAGCGACCGCGCGACGCCTGCCCGGCCCGAGGAGGCTGGCGGGCCGGACCGGAGCGGTGACCGAACCGGAGCGGACCGCGACCTGGAGGTGACCCGATGAGTCTCCGTGACCGCGGCCGCGACGGGCGGTTGCCCGGCTGGGCGGTCCGGACGTGGGCGCTGGGGCGCCGCGAAGTCCTGCGGGTTGTCCGCCGGCCCAAGAACACCGTCCTGCCGCCGATCGTCACCAACGCGCTGTACGTGACGGTGTTCGGCGTCGTGCTTGGTGCCCGGATCGGCGACACCGCCGGGGTCCCCTACCTCCAGTTCGTCATCCCCGGCCTGGTGGGGCTGGGGACGATCACCCAGTCCTTCCAGAACGCGTCGTTCACCCTGTTTCACGGCCGCTGGGAGGAGTACGTCGAGAGTGTCGTCGCCTCGCCGATGGGCCACCGCGAGCAGGTGGTCGCCTACCTGCTGGCGAGTGCGGTCCGCGGGCTGGCCGTCGGGCTGGTGATCTTCGCCCTCGGGCTGGTCTTCTCGGACATCCCCGTCCGCCGGCCGCTGGTGGCCGTCGCCGCCCTGCTGCTGGTCGTCACCCTCTTCGGCAGCCTGGGGATCGCCGGCGGGCTGTGGGCCGACGACTTCGACCAGCTGACCGTCTTCAACCAGTTCCTGATCCAGCCGCTGGTCTTCTTCGGCGGGGTGTTCTACCCCATCTCCGACCTGCCGGGGCTGGTCGAGACGGTCTCGTATCTCAACCCGATGGTCTACATCGTCAGCGGGATCCGTTTCGGCCTGCTCGGGCGGGCCGAAGTGTCGCCGGTCGTCTCGCTGGGCGTGCTCGCTGGCGCCTCCGTCGTCGCGGTTGCCGCCGTGCTGGCGCTGATGGCCCGGGGGTACGGGCTGCGCTCCTGACTGACTGTCCGCAGACCGACCGTTTTATTTCACCGACGCTTCGACACGTTCACTAACGGACAGGTCTGTCGGGAATGTTCGATGTCACGCCGGAGGAGATCACCGAGGGCTCGCTCGCCCGGGTGCTGGTCGTCCTCGCCGGCCCGCTGGTGGTCCAGAACTTCGCGCTGGTAGCACAGTCGGTCGTCGACCTCTTCTGGGTCGGCCGGCTCGGCGAGACGCCCGTCGCGGCCGTCGGGCTGGCAACGGTCCTCGTCGCGCTGGCCTCCGTCCCCCTCCGGGCCTTTTTCACCGGGAGTCAGGTCGTCACCTCCCAGCGGGTCGGCGCAGACGACACGGCGGCCGCCCGCCGGGTCCCGTTCACCGCCGCCCTCCTCGCCGTGGCAGTCGCTGGCGTCCTCGGCCTCCTGCTGGCCGCCACGGCACGGGACGTTGCGGCGCTGCTGACTGGCGACGCCGCGGTGGTCGCCTTCACCGCCGACTACCTGACCGGCTACGCGCTGGCGCTGGTCGCGGTCGGGGCCAGCGACACCCTCGAGAGCGGCTTCACTGGCTGGGGTGACTCCCGCGGGGCACTGTACGTCAACCTCGTCGCAATCATCGTCAACGTCGTGCTGGACCCGTTTCTGATCCTGGGGTGGGGGCCGTTCCCGCGGCTGGAACTGTTCGGCGCCGCGCTGGCGACGGCGGTCGGCTACGGCGTCGGCGCCGCCTTCGCGCTCGGGCTGGCGGCGCGCGGCCGGAAGGGGTTCCGGCTCACGGCCGCGGCCGTCCGGCCCCATCTCGGGACCGCCCGCGAGGTCGTGACCGTCGGCGCCCCGGTCGCCGGCCAGGAGGTGGGCCGCCAGGTTGCCCGGCTCGCGATGGTTGCGGTCGTCTCCGCCGCCGGCGGCCCGGCCGCGCTCGCTGCCTACCACATCGGCGCCCAGGTGGCCACCGTCGCCTTCGTCCCCGCCCAGGGGCTCGCCCAGGCCGCGACCAGCGTCGTCGGCCAGAACCTCGGCGCCGACAGCGCCGACCGCGCCCGGCGGGCGACCTGGCTCGGGGTCGGCCTCGCCGCCGCCGGGCTGGCGGTCGTCGGGCTCGCCCAGTGGCTGGTGCCGGCGGCGCTCGCACGGGTCTTCGTCCCCTCGCTGTCCGGGGAGGGGCTCGCCCTCACTGTCCTCTACCTGCAGGTGCTGGCCTACGGCTACCCCGCCCTCGGCGCGGTCTACACCCTGGAGGCGGGCTTCAACGGCGCCGGCCGGACCCGCGTGAGCATGGGCTCGACGCTGCTGCAGTACTGGGTGGTCCGGTTGCCGGTCGCGGTCGCCGGGGTCGCCCTCCTGGGGGCCGGCGCCCCGGCGGTCTTCTGGGCGGTGACGCTATCCAACGTCGCCGCGGCGCTGTGGCTCGGCGGTTACTTCCGGCACCGGGCCGACCGGGGGATGTTGCACCGTGCGGCCGCGGCGGCCGACTGACCCGACCGGCGACGGAACGCGAAACCCCTTTGTCGGCGGCCCCCTCTCTCATACCCGTGTCAGGCCCGCCCGACGCCGAGGCCGAACTCGCGGTCGCGGACGTGCTTCCCGACTTCGCCGACGCCTTCCCCTTCGAGCGGTTCAACCGGATGCAGACCGCCACCCTCCCCGCCCTGCTCGACACCGAGGAGAACGTGGTGGTCAGCGCTCCGACCGCGAGCGGCAAGACAGCCGTCGCCGAGGTGGCCATCTGCCGGACCCTCGCCGAGGGTGGAACCGCCCTCTTTCTGGCGCCGCTGCGTGCGCTCACCAACGAGAAAGAGCGGGAGTGGGAGCGCTTTGAGGACCTGGGGTACTCGGTGTACGTCGTCACCGGCGAGCGCGAGTTGAACCCCCGGCGGGCCGAGCGCGCGGACGTGCTCGTGATGACTCCCGAGAAGGCTGACTCCGCGACCCGCAAGTACGACTCCCGGCGCTACTCCTTCGTGACGGACATCGACTGCTGTATCATCGACGAGGTCCACCTGCTCGACTCCGAGAAGCGGGGCAGCGTCCTCGAGGTGACCGTCGCCCGCCTGCGGCGGCTCTGTGACCCCCGCATCGTCGCGCTCTCGGCGACGATGCCCAACGTCGAGGACGTCGCGGCGTGGCTGGACGCCCCCGCCGAGACGACCTTCCAGTTCGACGACTCCTACCGCCCCGTGCCGCTGGAGGCCGACGTCGCCACCTACAGCCACGGCGAGAACGCCTTCGCAGACAAGTACCGCCGGCTCTACCGGGCGCTCGACCTCGTCGAGCCACACCTTCGCGAGGACGGCCAGGCCCTGGTGTTCGTCTCCTCCCGGCAGGACACCGTCCGGGCCGCCGAGAAGACCCGCGACGAGTTCGCCGAGCGCGACGTTCCTGTGAGTGCTCGCGGCGACTACGACTTCCACACCGAGGCCGCGGAACTCGACAACGACACCCTCCGGCAGTCCGTGCTCGACGGCGTGGGCTTTCACCACGCCGGCCTCTCGCGGGCGGACAAGGAGCGCGTCGAGCGGTGGTTCCGCGAGGACCGCATCGCCGCCCTCTTCTCGACCTCGACGCTCGCCTGGGGCGTGAACCTCCCCGCCCGGTGTGTCGTCATCCGCGACACCAAGCTCCACGACCCCCTGGAGGGGGAGGTAGAGATGAGCCCGCTGGACGTCCTCCAGATGCTCGGCCGGGCGGGCCGACCGGGCTACGACGACACCGGCTACGCCTGGGTGGTCTGTCCCCCCGAGGACGCCGACCG
>JAZKSZ010000086.1:0-8818 GCA_036625795.1 Haloarculaceae archaeon | reverse complement strand
ACCCGAAGTTCACAGTCAGAGAGACGGTGCGGGAGCCCCTCGAGATCCACGACTTCGGGGACAAGGAGGAGCGGGTCAAAGATATGCTCCGGGAGGTCCAGCTCAATCCCCCCGAGCGGTACCTCGACCAGCTTCCAGACCAGCTCAGCGGCGGGGAGAAACAGCGTGTGTCTATCGCGCGCGCGCTCATCGTCGAACCGGACATCGTCATGGCCGACGAGCCCGTCTCCATGCTCGACGTCTCGACGCAGGCGTCGATCCTCCAGCTGCTCAACGAGCTCATCGACGAGATGGGCGTGTCGATGGTCTACATCTCACACGACCTCTCGACGGTGTCGTACGTCTCGGACTACGTCAACGTGATGTACCTCGGTCGCATTGTGGAGCGGGCGCCGACGCTCCAGCTGATAGATGAGCCCAAACACCCGTACACGGAGGCACTCGTCAGGGCGATCCCGCGACCGGACCCGTACTTCGAGCGGGGCCGCGTCGAACTCGAGGGGAGTCCCGGCGACCCGATCAACATCGGGGCAGGCTGCCGGTTCCGGGACCGGTGTCCCGAGCGCATGGAGGTCTGCGAGAAGACGCCGAGGTTTCTCGAGGTCGAGGGAGAACACCAAACCGCCTGCCACCTCTACTACGACCACGAGGAGGAGGCGACCGCGACCGACGCCACGTCACGAACGGCGGCTGACGGGGGCAGGTAGCCCCGTCTCGGCCGGGGTCTTCCTCCTGATTTTCCCCGACCGCTCACTCCTCAACGAGCCCCTCGCGCCTCCGGAGGTCCCTGCGCCGGACCTTCTCGGTGCTCGTGCGCGGGAGGTCGTCGATGAACTCGATCTCGCGGGGGTACTCGTAGTTGGCAAGCCGGTCGCGGACGTGGTCTTGCAGCCGCTCGCGCAGCTCGTCGCGGTCGTGGTCGCCGGCGGTGACGACGAACGCTTTGGGCACCTGACCACGCTCGTTTTCGGGGACGCCGATGACGCCGACGTCGGCGACGGCCTCGTGGCCGGCCAGCGTCTCCTCGACCTCCTCGGGACCGATCTTGTACCCCGAGGAGATGATGACGTCGTCGGTCCGGCCCACGAACTCGAAGTAGCCGTCCTCGTCGACGGTCCCCAGGTCTTCGGTGAGCAACCAGCCGTTCTGCACCTTCCGAGCGGTCTTCTCCGGGCGCTCCCAGTACTCCTTGAAGCAGACCGGGTTGTCCTCGTAGCGGACGGCGATCTCGCCGACCTCCCCCGGCCCGAGCCGCTCGCGGGTCTGCTCGTCGACGATGGCGACCTCGTGGCCCGGCGCCGCAGGCCCCATCTTTCCCTCCTTGTGCTCGACGAGTGCGGCACGTTCGGACACGAGCAGGTTCGCCTCCGTCTGGCCGTAGGCTTCCTCGATGTCGTCGATCCCGAACGTCTCGCTGGCCCAGGTCCGCAGCCCCTCCCCGACCGACTCGCCGCCGGAACCGATGTTCCGTAGCTCGCCGAAGTCGTAGTCGGGGTCCTCGACCTGCATCATCATCCTGAGAGCCGTCGGCGGCGCGGAGAAGGAGGTGACGCCGTACTTCTCGATGATGCGGAACGCCTTTTCGGGGTCGAACTGGCCGCCAGCGTAGGCGACGACCGGCTGGCCGTAGTAGAGCGTCGGCATCACCGCGGAGAACAGCGAACCGATCCAGGACCACTCCACGGGCGTCCACATGAGTCGGTCCTCGGTCCGGCCGGTCTCGAGGAATCCTGCGGCGGCGACCGGGAGGTGACCGAGCAGGAACCGGTGGACGTGACGGACACCCTTCGGCGGGCCGGTCGTCCCCGAGGTGTAGATGATGATGGCGTCGTCCTCGGCATGCGTGTCGAGCGTCTCGAACTCGCGGGAGGACGCCTCCATGGCCTCGTGCAGGTCCGTCTCGTCGCTTCGGTGGTCGACGTCGCCGAGTGTGAGCACTGTCTCCATCGCGGGCAGGTCGGCCGCTCGGAGCGCGTCGATGTTGGCCTGCTCGACGATGCAGGCGACGGCGTCGCAGTCCCCGAGGCGGTGCTCGATGGCCTCGGGGCCGAACAGAAGCGACAGCGGCACCGACACCGCCCCCATCTTCCAGCAGGCGACGTGGGCCACGAGCGTCTCCGGCCGCTGGTTGAGGTTCACTCCCACCCGGTCGCCGCGCTCGACGCCCGCCTCGGTGAGGTAGTTCGCCAGCCTGTTGGCCTCCTGCTGGAGCCGCCAGAAGGTGTACACCTCCTCGCTGCCGGCGACGTCCTCGGAGAAGACGGCGACCCGGCCCCGTTCCTCGGCCCACCGGTCGCAGGTGTAGGCGGCGATGTTGAACCGCTCGGGGACCTCCCACTCGAAGGCCTCCCGCAGTTCCTCGTAGCTGTCCCAGTCCTCCTCGTAGAAGTGGTACGCGTCAAGACGGTCCGTGGGGGCCATGCGCACACATCTCTAAGGGCTCACTTAACAGTTCATGCCTGAGCCGTCGCCGCTGACTGCGACGGCCGGGGCCCGGCGACTGCAGCGGGTGTCCCGGACGACCCCAACACTGGTACACCCCGATGTCCTACGACCAGGCATGGAGACCGCCGCGCCATTCGAGGCGCACACCGAGCGGTACGACCAGTGGTTCGAGGACCACGAGGACGCCTACCGCTCCGAGCTGGCGGCGCTCCGTCGGCTCGTCCCGGAGACCGGTCGCGGCCTCGCAGTCGGTGTCGGCACCGGCCGCTTTGCCGCCCCGCTCGGCGTCGAGGTCGGCCTCGACCCGGCGGAGTCACCGCTTGCCCGCGCTCGCGAGCGCGGTATCGAGGTGACGAGAGGCGTCGCCGAACACCTCCCCTTCCGGGACGGCGCCTTCGACACCGTGCTGGTCGTGACGACGGTCTGTTTCGTCGACGACATCCCGCGCATGCTGGCCGAGGCCGACCGGGTGCTCGCGGCCTCGGGCCGTCTGGTCGTGGGGTACGTCGACAGGGAGAGCCCCCTCGGACGCGTCTACCAGGAACACAAGGACGAGAACCCGTTCTACCGGGAGGCAACGTTCGTCACGACCGACGAGCTCCGCGAGGAACTCGCAGCCGCCGGCTTCACTGACACGGCGTTCGTCCAGACCATCTTCGGCCCGCTCGAGGAGGTCGACGGCCCCGAACCGGTCGAGGAGGGGTACGGCGACGGCTCCTTCGTCGCGGTCAGGGCCGGCCGGTGACGGGGTTATACCGGGTCGGAGGCAGTCTGCCTCGGACTGCTCTCACTCGAGTGTCTCCGCGTACTCGAAGTCGACTGTCCTCGCCGTCGGATAGCCCCCGTCCAGTTCGATCTGCCAGCCCTCCAGGACGGTCGGGTCCTCGAGGGCGTTGGTGACGACGGTCCGTACGTCCAGCAGGTCGACCCCGTAGAAGTCGTTGGGGACCCCCTGGAAGTACTGCAGGGCCGTCCGGAACAGGCTGCGCATCCCGTCGTCGTTCTCGAAGTCGAAGTGCTTGTACGCGCCCGCGGCGACCTGGACCATCCCGTGCAGGAACTTGCTCTCGGTGGTCCCGCTGCCGTAGTTGTACCACTCAGCCTCGAAGCAGTCGTGGGACTCGTGGTACTCTCCGGCGTTGTACAGCCGGACGCCGTGCACGACGGCCTTGCGCAGCGTCCCGTGTTCCCACCCGTTCGACTCGGCCTGTTCGGCTTGCCAACCCGTCGGGTCCCCGGAGACCGGCGGCCCGACGGAGTCGTCACGGGTGTGGTCGTCCATCGCCGGCAGTTAGACCGCCGGGGGCCTGAATCCGTCGATGTCTGTGACGCCCGCGATGACAGCGAGCGGCGGCCCCGGGCCGCCTCACTCCATGTACCCCAGCTGCTGGAGGCGCTCGCTGACCTCCTCGGACGCGCGTCGGTCCCCTTCACCCGGTGCCGGGAGTGGCTCCCGGCGGGCTACGTCGGGGTCGCCGGCCAGCACCGGGAGCACCTCGCCGGTCATGTCATCGGGCACCGCGCAGCCGTGGGCCGCGAGGATGGTCGGCGCGAGGTCGCGGATCGAGACCCGGTCGAGTTCGCCCCGGGACGCGAAGTCCGGACCGCTGGCGACGACGATACCGTGGCGGGTGTTCTCGGCGGCCCACCGGTCCGGGGCCGTCGTGACCTGACCGCCCCCGATCCCGTCGTTGACGTGGACGCCCGGCCGCATGTCGACGACGACCTCCGGCCCCCTCTCCACGTAGGGGCCCGAGTAGACCTCCTCGCCGCGGTAGACGCCGTCGAATAGCCGTCCTTGCCCGTCCTCGACGGCCTGCAGGTCCGCGACGAGCTGGTCGGCGACCGCGTCGACATCGAAGGCCGGGTTGACGTAGATGGGCCCCTGTCCGCTCGCGACGGCCTCCGTCCGCGGGAGGTCGATGGCGTCGAGCTTGCGGTCCCGCTTGAGCCCGTCGCTCTGGGGGACGAGCTTCTGGACGCGCTCGGGGACGACCCGGGCAAGCGTCTCCACGAGCCCCAGGCGCTTGGCGACCCGGAGGACGTTCTCGCGGTCCAGGCCGGCCCGCGCGAGGTAGTCGTCGACCGTCCGGGTGCGGGCCTGGTAGCCGTGCTCCGCGAGCCACTCGTTGACGTAAAACTCGGTGGTCGTCGGGGCGCTGCCGTGGTCGGACATCAGGACGAGGTTGCAATCGAGGTCCGCGAGTCGGCCGAGCCACTCGTCGACCAGCTCCCACGCCCGTTTCGTGGGCTCCTCGTCCCAGAAGAAGTGCTGGAGGACGTTCAGGTAAAACAGCGTGACGTGGACGAAGTCCAGCTCCCGTTCCTCGAACAGCGCGAGCGCCACCTCGAAGCGGGTATCCAGCAACTCGATGATCGCGTCGACTTCGGCGCCGCGCTCGTCGTTGCCCGACAGCAGCGGGTCGGGGTGGACCGCGTAGTCGAACCGTTCCTCGAGGTCGGCGGCGAGGCCGTCGGGATAGGTGTAGCCGGAGCCGATGCTGCGGTACTCCCCCTCGACGGCGTCGGGGCCACCCGCGACGACGACCCCGTCGACGGCCCGCGGCGGGTACATCGTGGGCATGTTGACCACGCCCGCGGACTGCCCCTCGTCGTTGAGGTAGTCCCAGAGTTCGGCACTCCGGAAGTCCCCGCCCTCCGCGACGTCGATGCGTCCCTCCCCGAGGTCGACGTGCTCGAACCAGAACACGCCAAGCCCGCCGGGGTCCTTGCCCGCCGAGTAGCACTTCCAGTTCGGGAACGTGACGGGGGGGAGACAGCTCCGGGTGCCCGCCCAGGACCCCTCCTCGCGGAGGGCGGCCAGGTTGGGCAGGTCGCCGGCGGCGAGCCACGGGTCCAGCAGCCGCCAGCTGGCCCCGTCCAGGCCCACCACGAACGTCCGTGTCATCGACCGGAGGGAGGCCGGCGAGTCACTAGTCGCTTTCGAACCCTTCGATAGCTCTAAGTGTCGACAGGAGCGTGACTCCGGTAGTGCGAACAGTCGCCGTCATCCCCGCGTACAACGAGGCCGACACCGTCGGGGCCGTCGTCGACGGAACCGCGGAGCACGTCGACGAGGCCGTCGTCGTCGACGACGCCTCGACTGACGGAACCCCGGCGGTCGCCCGCGACCACGGCGCCACCGTCATCGAGCACACCTTCAATACGGGCGTCGGCGGCGCCGTCAGGACGGGCTACCGCTACGCCATCGAGCGCGACTACGACATGGTCGTCCAGGTCGACGCGGACGGTCAGCACGACCCCGACCGGATCCCCGACCTGCTGGCGGCCGCCGAGGGTTGCGACATGGTGATCGGCAGCCGGTACCGCGACGGCAGCATCGAGGAGTACCCGCTGGTCCGGCGGGCCGGTATTCGCTTCTTTACCGGCGTGGTGAACCTGCTCGGCGGCGTCGAGGTGACCGACGTCACCAGCGGCTTCCGGGTCTACCGGGTCTCGATGCTCCGGAACGTCCTCCACCAGCGCGACGCTCACTGGGCGGTCGAGCAGACGCTGGATGCGGCCCGCCAGGGCTACCGGATCCGGGAGGTGTCGGCGGAGATGCCCACCCGCGACAGCGGCGAGTCACAGTTCGACCTCGGGACCTTCCTGCTGTACCCGCTCCGAATGGCCGACGTGGTGCTCCGCGTGGTCCTGTTCAGGTAACCATGGTCGAGTACACCGCCGTCAACCTCGTCGCCGGGGTCGTGGGGCTCGGATTCCTGGGGACCGGCTACGTGCTCGTGCGCCGCGAACGCGAGGCGCTCGGACTCTTCGTCCTCTCGGTCCTCGTGGGCGCCGGCCTGCTCTTCGTCGCGCTCACGCCCGACTCCTTCGACTACATCGCGACCTTCCTGGGCCTGGAGTTCAAGACCCACGCCATCCTCGTCGTCGCCAACCTGGTGCTGTTCGCGCTGGTCACGTACCTGCTGTACCGTATCGGCCGGCTGTACGACCGTCTCTCGCGGCTCAACGAGGAGGTCGGCCTTCTCAAGGCCGAACTCGAGGACGGAGAGGAGTGAGCCGGAGCACCCCGACGGCCGCCCTCTCGGTCGACGTCGAACTGTTCGACCAGACGCCAGCCTATCGGTCGGCCCGGGGGACGACTGACAGCGAGGGGGTCGGGCTCGAGGGCCTGGAGTACCTCCTCGAGACGCTGGACCGGCACGATGCCGGGGCGACCCACTTCGTCGTCTCGAGCGCGGCCGAGCGCTATCCGGACGCAGTCAGGCGCATCGCCGACGCGGGCCACGAGGTCGGCTCACACTCCCACAGCCACCGTCTGCTCTCCGAGTGCTCCACGGCGGCCCGTCGCGAGGAGTACGAGCGCTCCCGGGAGCTGTTGCGGGACCTGACCGGCCAGCCCGTGCGGGGCTTTCGCGCGCCAGCCTTCGACATTCCGCCGGGACACTTCGAGGGGCTCGACCGGGCGGGCTATGCCTACGACGCGAGCGTCGTCGCCAGCCGGGCGATCCCCGGGTGGTACGGCGGCGAGTACGACCTCAACGTGGCCGCGCCCGCAAGCGAGGTCGAGCCCGGCGCGCCGGCGGGGCTGATGGAGGTGCCGACGAGCGTGATGCCCGGGCTCAGACTGCCGCTGACCGGGACCTGGCTCCGGTTCTTCGGGCCGCGCTACACCATCCTGGGCATGCGCCTGCTCGCGCGCCGCGGCGTCGCGCCCGTGCTGTACGTCCACCCCTGGGAGCTGGTCGACCTGCCAGCCGTCGACGGCGTCCCCCGGCGGGTCTACTGGCACACCGGCGAGTGGATGCGCCGGGCCGTCGACCGGATCCTCGACCAGCCCTTCGACTTTACGACCGCGGCGGCGCTGGCGGGCGAGACGGGTCTGGCGGACGACGGAGGGCCCCGGACTCCACACGGGAGGGACTGACGTGCCCCGACGGAGTCCCCGTGCGCTCGCGCTCACCGCACTCCAGTATGTGGTCGCCGTTGCCGCGCTCGCGTGGGTCGTCCTGCAGGTGGAACCGGGCGCCGTACTGGCCCGGCTCGGGCGGCTCGACCTCCCGGTGCTGGCCGCGCTCGTCGCCGTCACGCTCGTCGGCCTCGCGGCCCGCTTTTACACCTGGCAGGCGGTGATGCGGCCCGTCCACCCCGTCGGCTTCCGGACGGCCGCGAGCACCGACCTCATCGTCAACTTCGTCAACCAGTTGCTCCCCTCGCGACTCTCCGGGCGGGTGGCCGCCCCGTTCGTCCTCCGGAGTCAGACGGGGATGGCCTACGCCGACGCCGCCGCGGTGTCGGGCGTTCACACCGGGGTCTACGCCGTCTACTACGGGCTGACGGCCGCGGCGGGGCTCGCCCTGGCAGTCGCGCTGACCGGGCTCTCGACCGGCCTGGTACTCGTGCTCGCGCTCTCGACGGGACTCTACCTCGCGGCGGGGGCTGTCGTCCTGCTCGCGGGGACGAATCTCGACCTGCTCGACCCGCTGGTGGCGTGGCTGGCCGGAGCCGTCTCCAGGCTCCCGCGGGTCGGCGACCGCACCGCCGAGCGCGTGCGGGGCCTGTTGTCGTTCACCGAAGCATCCACCGACTCCTTCCGGAAGTTGGCGGCCGAGCCGGGACTGTGGTTCCGGTACGCGCTCGGGTGGACCGTCGCGCTCGTGGTTGCGCCGGGGCTGCGCGTGCTGCTGTTGTTCGGGGCGCTGGGCGTCGCCTTCGAGCCGGCGATCCTGGTGCCCCTGTATCTCGTGACGGCCTACAGCGTGACCCTGCTGCCGTTGACCCCCGGCGGGGTCGGCGTCACGGAGGCGACCGCCACGGCGGTCTTCGTCGCGCTCGGCGTGCCGAGTGGGGTCGTCGTCCCCGTCGTCGTCATCGACCGGACCCTCGGCGTGTACCTGCCCGCCGTGGCCGGCTGGTACCCCTCGCTGGGGATCGACCTCTCGGACCTCTCCCCGGGACAGTGACGGCCGCGGGGCGCCTGCCCGGTCAGTAAGGCGAGTCCCGCCGCAGCGACCCGTCACAGTCGCCGGTCCGCTCCAGGATGAGGGTGTACTGATTGGCCGCGAGCTCCTGTTCGTCCGCGTACTGGTCTGTCTGGGGGACCACGCCGTTCCGGAGCAGGTCGACGAGCGACCCCGGTGTCGGTCGTTGTGGGACGAACCCCGGCGGACGGGTTCCGAACTCGGCGGCTCTCTCGTAGTTGTACTCTTCCGAGACCAATCCCCCGATGTAGCTGGCCCGGGCACCGCCGTTCCGATAGTACGTGCCGGGGTCGAGATACAGCAGGTCGCGGTAGCCGAGCTGGATGAACTCGGGGCAGGCGTCGACTTCCTCCCCGCCCCCCTCCCGCCCGGGGAGGGGGGTGACCACCCGGCCGTGGGGGGCCGCCGGGGGCGGGGTGGGTAGGCGG
>JAZKSZ010000085.1:0-8961 GCA_036625795.1 Haloarculaceae archaeon | reverse complement strand
GGTGAGGCTTTTGCCCGCGGGCCCCGAAGCAGGGAGCATGAGTGAGCGCCGCGAGATGCGAGACCTGGTGACACTCGACCGCGCTCGCGAGGTCCTCGGGGACCTCGACGTGGGTGGCGGGACCGAGCGAGTCCCGCTGGGCGAGGCCAGCGGCCGGGTGCTCGCCGAGCGGGTCGACGCCGACCTGGACGTCCCGGGCTTCGACCGCGCGAGCGTCGACGGCTACGCCGTTCGGGCTGGGGACACGACCGGCGCCGGCGAGGCCAACCCCGTGACCCTGGAGGTCGGCGGCCTCGTCGAGGCCGGCGAACGCCCGGACGTGACGGTCGAGGCGGGCGTCGCCGTGGAGATCGCGACCGGGGCCGTCGTCCCACCGGGTGCCAACGCCGTCGTGATGGTCGAGGACACCACCGAGTACGAAGAGTCAGTCGAGGTCCGGCGGGCAGTCCCGCCGGGCGGGAACGTGATGGCCGCGGGCGCGGACATCGCGGCGGGCGACCGCGCGCTGGGCGCGGGTGTCCGGCTGACCCCGCGGACGGTGGGACTGCTCGCGGCAATGGGCCACGACACGGTCGCGGTGCGTCGGCGGCCCCGGGTGGCCGTCGTCGCCACCGGCGAGGAGCTCGTCCAGCCCGGCGGGGACCTGGACCACGGCCGCGGCCAGATCTACGACGTCAACACCGAGACCATCGCGACCGGCGTCCGCGAGGCGGGCGGGCAGCCGGTCCGGTACACCCGGGTCCCCGACGACCGGGAGGCGATGGCCGACGCCCTCCGGGAGGCCGCCCGGGAGTGTGACATGGTGCTGACGGCCGGGTCGACCAGCGCAAGCGGCGCGGACATGCTCTACAGCGTCGTCGAGGACGTCGGCGACCTGCTGGTCCACGGCGTCGCACTCAAACCCGGCAAGCCAACCATCGTCGGCCGGGTCGACGGGACCCCCTACGTCGGCCTGCCGGGCTATCCCGTCTCCGCGCTGTCGGTGTTCCGGCTGCTCGTCGCCCCGCGGCTGCGCCGGGCGGCCGGCTACGGAACAGAGCGGTCAGTCACCACGAAGGGCCGCCTCGCGGTCGACGAGCGCTTCGACGAGGGACGGCGGCGGGCGCTCCCGGTCGGGCTCGTCGAGGACGGCGACGGCGAGACCGTCGTCTACCCCGTCGACAAGGGCAGCGGCGCGACGACCACGCTGGCGGCCGCCGACGGGGTCGTCGACATGCCGGCGGACACCCGTCGGCTCCGGGCCGGCGAGGACGTGACAGTGGAACTGTTCTCGCCGGACGCCCGCGCCCCGCCGGTGCTGGCTGTCGGGGAGAGCGACCCCGCGGCCGCCGCGGTGCTCGACGCCGTCGAGGGCGCCCGGTATCTCACGGACGGCGACCGGGCGGGCCGGCGCTGGCTCCGGGACGGGGTCGCCGACGTCGCCGTGCTCACGGGCGAGGTCGACGGAGCAGCGTCCGAGGGCAGCGAGGTACTCGCCTCCTGGACTCGCGAGTGGGGCGTCGTGACGGCCGAGGGCGACCTCGACGACGCGCCGCTGGAGGCGCTCGCCGACAGTCAGCGGTCGGTCGCGACCGTCAACCGCGACCTGGGGCTCAGGGCGGCGGTCGACGACGCCGCGCGGGACGCGGGGCTGGACCCCGAGGACATCGCGGGCGTCGAGACCGCGGGTATCGAGAGCCCCGCTCGCCGGGTCGCCGACGGGCGGGCCGACGCCGGCGTGGCGCTCCGCGCGACCGCCGAAAAACTCGGGCTTGCCTTCGCCCCGGTCGGGACACAGCGCGTCGCCCTCGTCGGTAACGAGACCCGGCGGAGAAAGCCCGGTGTCGAGACGCTAGAGCGGGCAGCAGAGGACCTCGCGGTCCTGACCGGGCTGTCCGGATACGAGTGATACCCGGGCCGGAGTGCGGTAACGTACGGGTGGGGTGACTGGGAACGCCGTGGTGGTGGTGGCGCAGCGACGGAACGCCAGGACGGGTCAACCGCGGAACGCCGGGGCAGGTCGGCCGTCCGGTCGGCCGATGTTCCCGTGATTTGAAAAGTAGCTCCTGTATTTATAAGCGAGAGCCCCAAATCCCCGGATAGGTAGCTCCCATGTCGACCAGAGAGCTCAAATCACACATTTTTGGCCGGGACGTATCGTTCGAGTACTCGGAGACGTGGGTCGGATACTCCCTGCTCGCGCTCCGTCTCGTCATGGGACTGGTCTTTCTCATCCCGGGCATCCAGCAGGCGTGGGACCCGACGTTCAGCGTCAGGGGACTGCTGGTGTACGGGATCCCCGAGGGGAACCCGCTCACGGACTTCTGGGCGACGCTGGGGACCGAGTGGGCGTGGCTGTTCACGCCGCTGAACTCCGTCGGCCTCACGCTGATCGGCCTCGCGCTCATCCTCGGGGCCTTCGTCAGGTTCTCCGCCTTCTGGGGCTCCGTGCTGATGTTTTTCTACTACCTGACGTCACTCCACGGCGGGTTGTTTGCCGGCCTCCCGCTGGCGAACGGCTACGTGATCGACGACCACATCGTCTACATCCTGCTGCTGTTCGGGCTGGGGGCGTTCGGCTCCGGGCGCATCCTCGGACTCGACGCGAAACTCGAGGAACTCGACATCGTCGAGCGGTACCCGCGTCTGAAGCTGTTCCTGGGCTGAGCGAGCAGGATTCCGGCGTCCTGGTCGCTGGGTCGTGAGGGGCGGTGTCGGAAGCCGGGCGGCGGGTAGGGTGGTCCCCGGGGACTGGACCCTGGACCCCGGCCGCCATCGGGCGCGACCGTGCAGTGGATCCGGACCTGGTGTCGAGCGGTGACGTGAGACTTTTCTCCGGCGCGTCGGAAGGAAGCCCATGCAGGAACTGTCCGCGAAGGAACTCGACCCGGTCCTGTCGCCGCTGTTCGTGGAGGCGGTCCACGACGCCCTCCGGGAGTACGACGGGCGGCGGGTCGGGGCGTCCCGCCCGTGTCCCGGCTGCGGGTCGTCGGCTCTCCGGCGGAACGGCTACCAGCGCGAGCCGAAGACGTTCGCCCGTCTCGTGACCGAGGCGGGGTTCGAGGAGGTCGGTGTCGAGGTCCAGCAGTTCGAGTGTACGGACTGTGGCCGCTCGTTCCAGGCCGACATCTCCGCGTTCTTCTACGAGGGCTGTGCCTACGCCAAGCCGGTCGTGGACCTGTGTCGGTTCCACGCGGCAGAGAGTACCTACGCCGCCTGTGAAAAGCGGCTCCAGCAACTGTACGGGCTCCAGGTCGACTGCGACACGATCCAGCGGTACGACGAGCAGTTCACGGACGCGCCCGACACGAGCCGGGCCGTCGTGGTCGACGGGAGGAAGGTTTCGCTTCCGTTTCTCTCCTTCCTGTTCGGCGACGGGCTCGAGGACAGTTCGCATTTCGTCTTCACGAGTCACACCGCGCTCTGGTGACCGGGCGCTGGAGGGTCGCGTCGCTGCCGAGTTCAGCCGGACCGGTCCATCGCCGCCAGGTCCGGTCGGAGCGAGCCGTCGAACGTGGGGCCGGCTGGCGTAGACCGGTCAGCCGGGCTCGCCGCGTTCGACCCGGTCTTTGACGTTCTGGAAGTAGGCGTCGACGTCGCGCTCGACGACCGGGCGCAGGAGTTTTTTGCTTATCCCCGCCGCACCGCCGGAGTAGGTCACTTCGGCCTTGTATGTCAGCCCGACCGTCCCGTCGTCGGTCTCGTCCATCTCCATGGCTGCGAGGATCTCGAAGTCGCTGCCTGTCTTGGAGTCGAAGGCGCTGGCGGTCGTGACGACGTACTCCGGGGGGTTCATCTCGACGAACTCGGCTTCCCCGGACAGCGACAGCGTCAGCTTGCTCACGCCGCGGGTGATGTCGACGGTGTACTTCCGCTCGGAGACCCGCTCGACCGACTCCGCGCCCGGGACGCACATCGTCAGCGCTTCCGGGTCGGAGATAGTCTCCCAGAGCTCGTCTTTTGTCGTCTCTATCGCGACCGTGTCGGCGAACTCCATGTACTTGCTCTCCTCGTCGTCGGCCGGGGTCTCTTCCTGTTCCTGGCTCATTGTGTTGGTATGGCGGCGCGCAGGAAGCAAACGGTATCCGAAAGGATCGGCCGTACTACTCGGGCACTTCGATGATCGAGAACGTCGCGGCGGCGATCCCGGTGTCGAACCGTCCGGTACTCTCGTCGGTGATCTGGACCTCGTAGGGGTACGTTCCCGGTTCGAGGTTCTCGGTTTCGAGGACGCCGTTCCACTGCGGGTTGGTGTTCTCGTCGTCGATACCCGATAGCCACTCGAGTTCGACGTCGGGGAATGCATCGTCGGGCGAAACGACCGTCGCCGAGTCGACCCCGTCGGCGAACTCGCTGCTCTCGTCTTCGACTGTTTCGCCGGTGTTGGGGTTGTATATCCCGTCTGACCCCACCATGTTACCCGACGTACCGTCGTGGATTCCGACCACGAACGTCACGTCCAGTTCGGGCGTAAACTCCCGCTCGGGTGCACATCCGACGACGAACCCGTTCGTGTACTCCGGGGCTGGGTGGCCGCTCCACCGGGTCTCGGTGTCGACGACGAGGTTCGAGGGGTCGTCGTACTCGACGACCTCGATCGCGTCGGTCAGCACGCCAACGTTCTGGACGTTCGCATCGGTAGAGAGTTCGACCGTGTAGGAGAGGCTCTGGGGCTGCATGTCCTCCGGGACGTCCCAGGAGCCGACCCAGTTGTTCCCCTCGTTGCGGGTCGCGTGGCCGTGCTCGTCGGTCCACTCCAGGTCGACCGTCTCCATTCCCTCGCCGACGTTGACCTGCGCGCCGTCGATATCCTCGTCGGTCAGGCGGTCGCCGGTGTCGGGGTCGAAGATCCCCACGAAGAAGACAACCTGCATGCCCGGGACGAAGGTGTCCGACCGGGCACAGGACGACTTGAACGAGAGCGGGGCCGGGACGCCGCCCCCCGTCCAGGTCTCCGTCGTCACGACGTAGTTTTCGGGCTGGGGTTCCGGCGTGGCCGTCGGCGTCGGCTCGTCCGTCGGCGTCGGCTCGTCCGTCGGCGTCTCTGCCGGCGTGGTCTCCCCGCTGTCGCCCGGACACCCAGCGAGTGCGACCGTCGCCCACGTGGCTGCGCCCGTCGCGAGCAATCGCCTGCGCGTCGTCCCTGTTCCGTCAGACCCCGATTCAACCGGTCCGTCAGGTTCCGGCTCGACTCCCGTCTCCGCGTCAGTCTGGTCACTTCGCTGGCTCATTGTATATGCCTGACTTCTCCGGTCCTCTACTTATAAACTAGGGTTAGTTTTTAGAACCCGAGAAGAGACACCCTAATGAATGCTATTAAATGTGAGTCCAGACGTAGGGTGGACCAGTCATGGGTGATCATCGTCCCGACCCTGACGACGAGGAGCGGTCCGGCCTCACGCGGCGCCGTCTCGTCGCGTCCGGCGCGGCCGGCTGGGCGACAGTCAGCCTCGCGGGCTGTAGCCGGCTGCTCGACCCCGGAGTTCCCACCGACGCCGGCGACGGCGGTGGCGACGGGAACGGTGCGCCGACCGGGACCACGACGGTCACCAGCGAAACCACGACGACCGGGAACGGCACGGTCACGAACGGTACGGCGACCGACGGCCAGGACGGCAGCGGAGGCGAGACGACGACGCAGGGGGGCAACTGCGCGAACGTCGACCGGTTCGCGGCCGGGATGGACATCGGACTCCACGTCAACGTCTTCGACGACGTCTCGGGCGACCATCTCGGCGCCGACACGATCGAAGGCGTGACCATCGAGTTCCCCACGAGCGGGTTCGAGCCGCTCGAGTTGAACTGGGAAGGTGACCACGAGGCCTACGCGGATACCACCTGGGGAGGCAAGGTCTCCACGAGCGAGGACCACGACCCCGGGACGTACCGCTACGAGGTCACCATCCACAAGGGAGACGGAACCGAGGAAACCGTCGTCGACGAGTTCAGCATCGTCTGAGCCCGGGTCCCAGCCGTACCGCCGCCGCGCAGCGCACGCCCGCGGTTGGACCGGGGGCGGCGCCCGGGACACCGTCAGCGGTGTACCGCCGGGAGCGGCAGTCGGTCAACAGTAGCTGCCGGAACTCCCCGCGCCACAGGAGAGCGTGGCCTCGTACCGGTCGACGTCCTCCGGGCTGACACCCTCCGCGCTGATGAACGATACCTGCACCAACACCGTTCCTGTCTCGCCAGGCGGAACCGTGTCGGGGTTGGCCTTCCACGTCTGGCCGGGTGTGATATCGATCCCGTCCGGCGAGTACAGCGTGAGGTCGTACTCGTAGTTCTCCAGGTTCACCTCCTGCTGGCCGGCGTTTCTGACCGTCACCGTGACCGCGAAGTGAACGTCGTCGTGCTGCTGCCCCCGGACGAGTTCGTGGCGCTGTCCGGTGATGGTCAACCCGTCGACCGAACTCTCCAGGTCCGAGCCCGATATCTGGAGGTCGGGGAGGGGTGTGTTCCCCGTCTCACTGCCATCGCCGCTGCAACCTGCGAGGCCGAGTGCGACGAGCACCCCAGCCGAGGAGCCCGCCTGCCTGAGTACAGTACGCCTGTTCATCACGCGACGCTACAGTGTCGAAGTATAAATTGGCGGCGTTATGTGTGGTCCCTCGTGTCTGCCTGCCCTCGGTACGGTCCGTTGCGTCCCGTCGGCTGTCGGGTTGACCGCCCGCGAGCGCCTCGGGGCCGAAATGAACGGGACTGGAGACAGCAATCTGGGTGCCAGTCGGCACTGCCACCGGGGTCGGGCACTCCGCGGCCTCCCGAGCCCAGCTCCTGCGCCGAGTCCCGGGGGTTCCCGGATGGGGCCGGGGCCAGCGGTCATCCCCCGGCCTCGACCTCCAGCACCCACGCGCTTGCACCCCCCTTCGGGCTGTCCGCGGAGGTGGCTGTCCTGTCGGTGCATATCCAGGGATCGTCCGAACACCCAACTAAGCCAGTCAATGGTTCCAGATGTCCGGGAACACTGACGAAACGGTTCGGCAAGTCGTTTAAGAATCGGCGACCTGGCGCTCCAGGTAGTCGAACTGCGCCTCCAGTTCCTTGCGGCGCTGGCGCTTGATCACCGTCGCGTCGAGGATCTCCCCGACCAGCGCGACGTCGACGGCGAACTCCGTCGTCGCCCGGACCTCCGTCCCCGCCTCGCGCTCGAGGAGTTCGTAGCGGGTCTCCATGGACTTGAAGATCCCGTCGCGTTGCTCGTAGGCCAGCGCGCAGTCGCGCTCGACCAGCTCGCAGTCGAGTTCGATCGTCGCCAGCCCCACGCCGTTGCGGATCCGCAGCCGGTCGCCCTCGACCGTCGCGTCGTCGAACTCCGCGGCGCGCATGAACGGCTGGACGTCCCCCACCAGCTCGGCCACCTCGTCACGCGGTGCCTCGACCAGCCGCGAGAGCGTGATCGACTCCATGGCGCGTCGTTTCGAGCCGTACCCTCCTGTATCCGGCGCCGCACATGTTCGAGGGATGCGAACATATTCGGGGTTACGGTTCCAAGTGACGGGAGTGAACGAACGTCTATGCCACGAGCGGTACTGACGGTCCACGTCCCCGACCGGGTCTGGCTGGGACGGCTCACCCGGCGTCACCCCGACGCCGAGTTCCGCATCCTCACCGCGTTCCCGGACGGTGACCACGGGACCGCGATGGCGGAGGTCACGGCCGGGGACGTCGGGGAGGTGCTCCGGGACATGGACGACTGCGAGGAAGTGGTCGACCTCGAACTCCTGGGGGGGCCGGGTCCGGAGGCGCTGGTCCAGTTCGAGACCTCCGAGCCGCTACTTCTGGTGCCGGTCCGGAAATCCGGTGCCCTGCTCGACCTCCCCTTCGAGGTGCAGGATGGCCGCGCATCCTGGGAGGTGACGGCAACGCGGGACCGGCTGTCGACGCTGGGCGACCAACTGCGCGCGCTGGGGATCACCTTCGACGTGGAGTCGGTCACCCAGCAGGTCGAGACCGACCGCCTGCTAACCGACCGCCAGGCGACGCTGGTCGAGACTGCTGTCGAGGAGGGCTACTACGACACCCCGCGAGACTGCACGCTGACGGACCTGGCCGAAGAGATCGGGGTCGCGAAATCCACTGCCAGCGAGACGCTCCACCGCGCCGAAGGGAAGGTCATCAAGGAGTTCGTCGACGAGGTCGAGCTGACGAACTGACGGGCCATTCACCGGGAGAGTCTTTAGAAGGGAGTGTTCGGTCCGGACTCACCGTCCTCGCGCGGTGCGGAGCCGCCCTGCTCGGCTGCTCCGCTCGGACCACCGGGCCGCTGCCCCGGTGACCCGTAACCCCGCTCCGAGGGCACCTCCTCGGCACACGAGCCGGGGGTCAGTTCGTCGGGGTGACGCGCCGGGTCGGCCTCGGCCCGGCAGTGTTTGCAGGCGAGTTCACAGGCCTGTGTCAGTTCCCAGATGAGCACGAAGGGCCGCTCGTCTGTGTCGAGGTCGTCGTACATGACTGAGCCCGCGCTGTACCCGCCTCTCGGTGCCCGGGAATCATCAGCAAGGCCCCGAACATCTTTCGGGTCAGGGACTATCGAGAGGAGTAACTTTATCACTGCTATCAGAAAGAACATGGTATGGCACAGTGTCCGAACTGCGGAGCGAGTGTCGAGGAGGGGGCTCCCGTGTGCGACTCGTGTGGGATGGCACTCGGCGACGACTTGGTGGACGAGGAGGGGGGGCAGGGCGACGCCGGGAACGGTGGGAACGAACAGCACGAGCACACCGAGAGCGGTCACCAGCACGGCGGCGAGCCACAGCAAGGCGGGCAACCACAGCAGGGCCAGCCCCAGCAAGGCCAGCCGCAGGGCGGGCAACCCCGTGGCGGACAGCCACAGCAGGGTGGCCCGCAAGGCGGGCAACCCCAGCAGGGCCAGCCGAGACAAGGGCAGGGACAGCCCCGCCAGGGCCAACCCCGACAAGGCCAGCCACAGGGCGGCCAGCCCCGGCAGGGACAGGGCGGCCAGCCCCAGGGGGGACAACCCCG
>JAZKSZ010000084.1:0-9011 GCA_036625795.1 Haloarculaceae archaeon | reverse complement strand
GGGGTCGCCGACGAAGATCATGCTGTTGCCCTCGGAGATGCCGTAGGGCTGGACCAGCGGGAAGCCGAAGGCGTCCTCCAGGTCCTCGAAGACCTCGCTGTCGACTCCCATCGTGAGGAAGGCGGTCACGCCGCGCCTGAGTGTGGCGACCCGCTCCGGGTCGAACGCCTCCGCCCGGCGCATCCGGTCGAACATCACCGCCTGCGCGTTGCAGTAGGTGACGCCGTGGGCCTCGACCAGGTCCAGCGTCCGCTCGGGCTCGAAGTGCGTCTCGACGACCAGCGGGAGGCCCCGGGAGAGCGCGCTCAGCATGGTGTTGTAGCCCCAGACGCCACAGAAGGGAAGCACCCCGAGCGCGACGTCGTCGGGGCCCAACCCGAGGTATTCCCCCACGTTGTAGGAGTGGTTCAGCACCGACCGGCTGGACTGGAGACACCCCTTCGGGTCGCTCGTGGTCCCGCTGGTGTAGAAGACCGTCACGGGAGCGTCCGGGTCCGTCGTCGGGTCCAGCGCGTCGACCGACGGGGGCCGCTCCCGGTCGCGGTCACAGACGTCGTCGTACCCGCGGACCGCCGGGAACGCCGGGTCCGTCGTTAGCCCGACGACCGCATCCAGCGAGGAGAGACTGTCGGGGTCGAACGCCCCTGGTTCATCCTCGCGGACTTCGGGGACGACGTCGGCGAGCATCTCCAGGTAGTCGTTGTCCAGAAAGGAGTCCTCGGTGACCAGCACCGACGCCTCCGAGTCACGGAGCATGTACTCCAGCTCGTGGGTCCGGTAGCGGGTGTTGACCGCGACTGCGGCGGCGCCGAGCCGGGAGACGGCCAGCTGGGTTGTCACCCACTCCGGGCGGTTGCCGAGCCAGACCGCGACCCGGTCGCCGGACCCGACGCCCAGGTCCGCCAGCCCGCGGGACAGCGCCCGGCTCTCTGCGAGCAGCTCCGCGTAGGTCGTCCGTTCGCCCCGGAAGTGCAGGGCGGTCGCGTCGGGGTTCCGGTCCGCGACCTCCCGGAGCCCCTCGTAGAGCGTCGCGTCGGGCCACTCCATGGCCGGGGGTTCTCGGCTTCCGGATAAAAAACTCCGGCCGCCGGTCGATGCCGTTACGCGTAAACCCGCCGCCCCGCTACACGGGCTAATGACAGACAGCGGGCCGGGCAGCGACCCGGCCGAGAACGCCCCGGGGGAGCCCTCCGACCGCCCGGTTGACGCCGGGGCGGAGGGGCCGGTCGACTCCCCGGCCGACGGGACGGCCGATGAGGGGGCGCCCGGGGCCGGCGAGCCCGACGCCGACGTCGAGGTCGTCGACCCGGACGCGCCCATGCGGCCGCCCGGCGAGGGTAGTGAGGGGTCGGTGACGGTCGTCGGCACCGCCCACGTCTCCGAGGACAGCGTCAGGGAGGTCGAGGAGACTATCGAGCGCGAGCGTCCGGACGTCGTGGCCGTGGAACTCGACGAGTCACGCTACCGCCGGCTGCAGGGCGGCGAGCCCGACGATATCGACCCGAAGGACCTCATCCGCGGCCGGACGGTCTTCCAGTTCATCGCTTACTGGCTGCTCTCCTACGTCCAGGCGAAACTCGGCGAGCGCTTCGACGTCGAGCCCGGCGCGGACATGATGGCCGCCGTCGACACCGCCGAGCGCCTGGGGCTCGGGGTCGCGCTCGTCGACCGCGACATCCAGCTGACCGTCCGGCGGTTCTGGTCGCGGCTACGCGTTCGCGAGAAGGCGGCTCTCTTTGCGACGCTGCTCGTGGGCACTGCCGGCCCGGTCACCGCCGGGCTGGGGGTCGGGTTCGCGCTCGGGACGTTCCTCGCGCTCCCGGCGGAGATCCTGGCCGGCCCGCTCATCGTCCCACCGGTGAGCGTCGGCGTCCCGGTGGTCGGCGGGCTCGTCGGGCTGGCCGCACTCGCCCTCGACCTCCTGCTCGTCGCCGGCGTGGTCGCGGCGGTCGTCGGCGTGCCGCTGGCGCTTGCCTTCTCGACGCTCGGCGACGCCAGCGAGGATTACGCGGAGCTGGAGATGGACGAGCTGACCGACACCGACGTCGTCTCGGCGATGATGGAGGAGTTCCGCCGGTTCTCGCCGGGCGGGGCGGAGGCGCTGATCGACGAGCGGGACGCCTACATCGCCCACCGGCTGGTGGCGCTGCGGGAGGCCGGCTACCGCGTGGTGGCCGTCGTCGGGGCGGGCCACCGCGAGGGGGTCGAGGGCTATCTGGCCAACCCGGAGACGCTGCCGCCGGCGGCGTCGCTGACCGGCGAGCCGTCCTCCTCGCGGTGGAAGAGCGTCCTCTACACCGCCGTCGGCTCGCTGTTCACGCTGGGCTTTCTGGCCTTTTTCCTGTTGCTCGCCATCGCCGGCGTCCGCCAGGGCTACCTGCTCACCCTCTTTGGCGTGTGGTTTCTGGTCAACGGGGTCGTCGCCGCGGGGCTTGCCCTGGCTGCCGGCGCCCACTGGCCGAGCGCGGCTGTCGGCGGCGCGGTCGCGTGGCTCACGAGCGTCAACCCACTGCTCGCGCCCGGCTGGTTCGCCGGCTACGTCGAGCTCCGCTATCTGGACATCAGCGTCGGCGACATCGGCCGGCTCAACGACCTGCTCGCCGACGAGGACAAGCCGCTCGGTGACCTGTTCCAGTCGATGAAACAGGTCCCCCTCTTCCGGCTCATCCTCGTCGTCGCGATGACCAACATCGGCAGCTTCGTGGCGAGTATCCTCTTTGCTACCGTTCTGCTGCCCTACCTCGCGACCGACGTCGGCGGGCTCGACGGGCTGGCGGCGCTGATGGTCGAGGGTGCACAGCGCAGTGCCGAGGCCATCTGGGGGGCGCTGACGTGAGCCGCGGCGACGCGACCCGCATCCGGTTCTCGCGGCGGGAACTCCGGGATTTCGCCGCCGCCTGGCTCGCGCTGACCGTCGCCTTCGCGCTCTTTTTCAACCGCGGGCTGCTCCGCGGCCTCCTCGCCGGCGTCGTCCGGCCGGACGCACTCTTCCGGATCGCCGTCGAGAGCCTGGTCGTCGTCGGGACCGGCTTCCTGCTGCACGAACTCGCGCACAAGGTGGTCGCGGTCCGGTTCGGTCAGGTCGCGGAGTTCCGGGCCGACTACAGCATGCTCGGGCTGGCGGTCGTCTCGGCGCTGGCCGGCTTTCTCTTCGCTGCGCCCGGCGCGGTCCACCACCGCGGCCGCATCACGCCCCGGGAAAACGGCCTCATCGCGCTCGCCGGCCCCGCGGTCAACGCCGTCCTCGCCGTCGGCTTTCTCGGCGCCGCCAGCGTCGCCGGCGGCTCGCTCGCCACTCTCGGCAACCTCGGCTTCGTCGTCAACATCCTGCTCGCGGGCTTCAACATGCTCCCGTTCGGCCCGCTGGACGGCCGGACCGTCCTCGACTGGAGCCTGCCCGCCTTCGCCGTCTCCTTCGCACTCACCGCGGGCGTGGCGGCGGTCGTCCTGCTCGGCCCGCTGCTGCCGGTGTAGCCTGGCGGCCGGCGCCCGAACCCGCCTGTCACGGAGGACTGCCGACGTCGTTCCGACAGGGAACCGTACAGCGGACAGACATAACTCAAATGCCTTGTGGCCGACCGCCGCGATCGCGACTCCGTACGCCGGTTTCGGTAGCAGATAGAGAGAGAAAGTATTTATTACACCCTTTACAATTAGGGGGCATGGACACGGATAGACGCACCGTCCTGAAAGCGAGCGGTATCGCTGCGCTGGTTGGTTCCACTGGGCTCGCGGGCTGTTCGGGCGGACTGCTCGGCGGTGGTGGCGGCTCCGGGAGTTCCGGCCCCGAGAGCTGGCAGTACGACCCCTCGCTGCTGGGTGACGCGTCCAACGCCTTCTTCGGGTCGATGGACTACGCCACTATCTACGAGAACCGGCAGTTCCTCCCGGAGGAGACGCGCAACAGTCTCGAACAGACCGACTCCAGCACGCCGGTCAGCCCGGAGGACATCGACTACCTCTCGGGGGTCGGCGGCGGGAGTGTCTCGATGATGGACAGCTCCGGCAGCGGCGCCGGCTCGGTCGCGGTCGCCGGCTCCTTCGACCAGGGCGCGGTTACCGACCAGGTCGAGAGCGAGGGCAGCGCGACCGAGGTCGGGGAGTACGAGGGGTACACGCTCTACGAGGACTCCTCGGTGGGCCAGCAGATGGGCCCGGACGCCTCTGGCTCGGCGACGGTCGGTATCAGCGACAGCGCGCTCGTCGCCGGCTTCGCCTTCGCCTCGGGCACGTCGACGAGTTCCTCCGGACAGGATGCCGTCGAGACGGCTATCGACTCGAGCAACGGCAACGCCGACCCGCTGCGTGGCAACAACGACTTCGCCACGACCGTCGCGGACAACCTCGGCGACGCGACCGCCAGTTTCGGTGGCGTCGGTGACCCCCAGTTGATCGAACAGTTCTCCGCCATGGCGGACTCCCAGACCCAGACCTACGTCGAGGGGATGCGTGCCGGCGGGTTCGGGATGACCCTCGAGGGGGAAACGACGACGTTCACCGTCGTGCTCGCCTACGAGAGCGCCCAGGCCGCCAGCGACACCGGGCTGGCCGACCTCGTCAGTGGGTTCGGCCCGCAGGTCGAGGAGCAACAGGACGGGATCAACGAGGTCAGCGCGAGTACCAACGACAACGCGGTCACCATCACCGTCGAGGGTGACACCCTGACCCTGCTCGAGCAGGCCAACCAGACCGGCGGGATGACCGGGGTCGCGTCGATGTCCGCGCCCGCAGGCGGCTCCTGAGGCCGGCGACCCGACGGACTTTTGATGCGGTGGTCGCTCCCCTCGGCTATGAGTGACGACACCGCCGACGAGCAGGCCGCGACCCCGGTTCGCACCGACGGGGGCACCGGCGAGGACGCCGGGGACCAGGGTGAGGACGACGAGGGGGAGCATGACGCACTCACCTACGCCGAGGCGGGCGTCGACATCGCCGACAGCGAGGCCGCCACCGCGGCGCTGGTGGGCGCGGTCGGCGAGTTCGAGGGCGACTACGCCGGCCTCGTCGATATCGGCGACCGGTACCTCGCGCTGGCGACCGACGGGGTCGGGACGAAGCTGCTCGTCGCGGCGGCCGTCGGCGACTACTCCACCGTCGGCATCGACTGCATCGCGATGAACGTCAACGACCTGGTCGCCCAGGGGGTCCGGCCGGTCGCCTTCGTCGACTACCTGGCCGTCGACGAGCCCGACGACGAGACCGCCGAACAGCTCGGTGAGGGGCTGGCCCGCGGGGCCGAGCGCGCCGGCGTGGCGCTGGTCGGCGGGGAGACCGCGGTCCTCCCCGAGATCGTCGACGGGCTGGACATCGCCGGGACTGCCGCCGGACTGGCGCCGAAGGACGGGCTCTTTCCCGGGGCGGCCGAGCCCGGGGACGCGCTGGTGGGGTGGCCCTCCTCCGGGGTCCACTCCAACGGGCTGACGCTCGCCCGCGAGGCCGTCACCCGGACCCACGAGTACACCGACCCCTTCCCGCCGGCCCCCGACCGGACCATCGCCGAGGTGTTGCTGGAGCCGACCCGCATCTACACCGACCTGCTCGACCCGCTGCGGGCCCACGGTGCCCGCGCGGCCGCCCACGTCACCGGCGGCGGCTGGACGAACCTGACCCGGATGGGGCCACACCGCTACGAGGTGACCGACCCCTTCGACGCCCAGCCGGTCTTCGACTTCGTCCAGGCGGAGGGCGGCGTGAGCGACGCGGAGATGCACCGCACGTTCAACATGGGCACGGGCTTCGTGGCCGCCCTCCCCCCGGCCGACGCCGAGGCCCTGGTCGAAGCCGACGACGAGGCGCGGGTGCTCGGGACGGTCGAGGAGGCCGAGGAGTCCGAGGAGGGCGTCGTCGCGGTCCGCGGGCTCTCGCTTTCCTGACCCTGTCGGTTCGGGCGGCCGATCCCGGGGGTACGTTTTTGTGACCGCCCTCCCTCGCTGGGACTGAGTCGCGGCAGAACGCGGTCTGCCACCTGGAGCGTGACCACGCGTGTTGGAAGATACGGAGGAACTCGAGACTGTCGACGGGCCCGCGCGGGATGGCGTCGCCGGGCTTCCGGGGACGCCCACGGTCGTCAGTATCAGTGACATCCACGGCTACCTCGGGGCGGCCCGGAGCGCGCTACTGACCCTCTCGGACCACCCAGACTACGACCCGGTTGTCGAACCCGGGCCGGACGGTGGCCTCCAGTGGGCCGGCAACGACTACGTGCTGGTGTTCAACGGCGACCTCGTCGACCGGGGGCCCGACAGCGACGGCGTCGTGGCGACGGTCGCCCGCCTCGTCGCGCAGGCCGGCCCCGAACGGGTCCGGGTGACCTTCGGCAACCACGAGATGGGGATCCTCACACCCGACCGCTTCGGCTGGGGCGGCTGGTACGCCGGGAGCCGGTCGCCGGCCGAGCGCCGGGCCCTCGTCGACCGGGTCCGGGCGGGCCACGTCGTCGCCGCCTACGGGGGGTACCGGGTCACCTACGCCCACGCCGGCCGGCCCGACCCCTACGACGCGGGGGCGCTGAACGACCAGCTGGTGGCTGCCGCGGGGGACCTCGAGGCCGCGGTCGGGACGCCGGCGGACTACGAGACACAACTGGCTGCCATCGAGGCCTACCCCGACGTGCTCGGGCTGGGCGGGCGAACCGGCCGCGGCCCGGGCGCGGGCGTCGCGTGGCTCGACTTCGGCCACCTCCCGGCCGACGCCCCCCCGCAGGTCGTCGGGCACACGCGCCACGACCAGCCCACCCGCAAGGGGGCGGTCGTCTGCCAGAACGTGATCCGGAACACCCTGCAGCGGGAGGGCGGTGAGGCGGTCCTCGTCGAGACTCCGACGTCGCTGGTGGCGCTCGTCCGTGACGGGGAGGGCGGCGTGCGCGAGCGTGACTTCTCGTCGCCCGACCGTGACGAGGGCTGACCACTGCGTCGCCGGCGACTCCCTCGCCGGGGTCGCGTGGCCGGGAGGGCGCCCCCGGTCAGGAGATGTGCCGCGCGACGTCGGCCTCGGTGATGATCCCGACGGTCTCGCCGTCCTCGACGACGAGGACGGCGTCGTTGTGGTCGAGGTGGCTGTCGACGGCGTCCAGCGTGGCGTCGGGTTCGACTGCCGTCATCGACTCGCCCATCACCTCGGCGACGGGGAGGTCGCCGACGTTCTCCTCCGGGCGCTGACGGATGTCGGAGGTGCCGATCAGCCCCTGCGGGGTCCCCTCCCGGACGACCGGGACCTGGGAGTACCCCTTCTCGTTCATCAGCTCCGTGGTCTCGTGAACGGAGTCGTCGGGGGCGACGCTGACGACCGGCGAGTGCATCAGGTCACGCGCCCGGAGGACGCCGCCTTCCGCCTCCTCGAGGGCGTCGACGATCCGCCGGAGTGTCGAGAGCCGCGGGTCGACGTCGCCCCCCTCGATGCGGGCGATCAGCGGCTGAGAGACGTCGGCCCGCTCCGCGAGCTCGCTCTGGGTCAACTCCAGGTCGGTCCGGCGCTCCCGGAGGTCCTCCGGCGTCGGGAGTTCCATACCGACACATGAGCGACAGTAATATAAAAACCCACCGACCGGCCGTCCGTCCCTGTCGGGGCTGTCGGCGGTTACTCCTCGCCGGTCTCGATGGTGTCGACGACTTTCAGCGGAACGTCCCGGAGCGCGCCCCCGATGTCGCTTTTCGCGATCCGCTGGGCGTGTTCCTCGCTCTCGGCGTTGAACACGTCCATCTCCAGGACCAGCCCCACCAGGGCGGTGTCGGCGGCGATGAACGCGGAGTCGAACGGCTCCCCGCAGGCCGGGCAGTCGGTAAAGCCGACCTCGACTTCCACGTAGTCCATCTCCTCTTCGTTGAGCCGCTTGCCGGCCTCGCTGACTGCGACGCCGATGGCGTCGTCGATGTCCGAGACGTCGTGAACCAGCCAGGCGGCCTCCAGCACGACCGTGTAGTTCATACAAACGGCTCGCCCGGCCACCTACACGTCTCTTTTGGATTCCGGACGGTGGGGAGGGTCCCGGACGCACAGCCCCGGTCGCGGCCATCTACGATGCGCACGTCACTCCGATACAACGCATAAGTTATGGAAACGTCGCCGGTTTCCTCTCGCTCGATTACGTCGTTCTTCGTCCCCGCCGGCCCGGCGGACCGGTTCGTCCCCCCTTCGACCAAACCGCAAGACAGCGGGCTGATCGGGTGGACAACCCGTTCGGTAGGTTTATATACTGACGGCAGCCGAGCTACGGCTCACACCGATGGCATCCCGTCCGTACACCGCGGCGCTGTTCGTGCTGTACCAGCTGAGCCTGCTCGCCGGCATCCTGCTCTTTCCACTGGCGGTGCTGACCCGCCAGTTCGGTTTCGAGCTGCCTATCCACCGCGTGGTCAGCCGGCTGGGGTCGGCCTACGAGCAGGCAGCCTGAGCCCCCGGCCGTCCCGGCGTCGCTCCGCCGGTCGGAACCGGCGTCCCGCCGTTCCGAAGGTTATTACCCGCCGCCACCGCTAGAAGCGGGTAATGCAGGAC
Source organism: Haloarculaceae archaeon (assembly GCA_036625795.1). GTDB lineage: Archaea > Halobacteriota > Halobacteria > Halobacteriales > Haloarculaceae > Salinirussus. Next base: position 521 of record JAZKSZ010000084.1, on the reverse strand, counting down.
AACGACATCGCGCCGCCGCGTCACCCCGCCGCGGCCAAGTTCGACCACGGCCCCTACGAGCCCGAACTCGGTTCGCTGCCCGAACAGGGGGGCGACCGCGACCGCGACGACGAGACCGTCAACAAGACTGGCACGACGACCATCGGCATCGCGGCCGCCGACGGCGTGGTGGTGGCGACGGACAAGCGCGCCTCGCTGGGCGGCCGCTTCGTCTCCAACAAGAACGTCCAGAAGGTCGAACAGATCCACCCGACGGCCGCGCTCACGCTCGTCGGCTCGGTGGGCGGTGCCCAGTCCTTTATCCGGACGCTCCGCGCCGAGGCGAACCTCTACGAGGCCCGCCGGGGCAAGGACATGTCGATCAACGCCCTGGCGACGCTGGCGGGCAACTTCGCCCGCGGCGGCCCGTTCCTCGCGATCAATCCCATCCTCGGCGGCGTCGACGAGGAGGGCACCCACGTCTACAGCATCGACCCCGCCGGCGGCGTCATGGAGGACGACTACACCGTCACCGGCTCCGG
>JAZKSZ010000083.1:0-9090 GCA_036625795.1 Haloarculaceae archaeon | reverse complement strand
ACCTCGACTCGGACGGTCCCGTCGACGACGTGGTGACGATGCCGCTCGACCAGGTCGTCTTCCGCCGCCGGCTGGAGAACTTCCTGCAGGCGAGAGACGCGTCCCTCAGGCTCGCGGAGCGGGAAGAGCAGTACCAGCAACTGGTCGAACTGACGCCCGAGGCGCTGCTCGTCGTCCGCGAGGGGGAGGTGCGCTACGCCAACGCGGCGGCCGTCGACACGTTCGGCGTGGACGAGCCCGCTGCCCTGGACGGCCCGGTGACCGATCTCGTCGCGGACGAGGACCGGGGCGACCTGAAGGAGGTGCTCGAGACCATCGACCGCGAGGGCCGACTGGAGGGGTTCCGGGAGCTGGCGATGGTGTCGGCGACTGGCAAGGACGTCCTCGCGCAGGTGGCGGGCGTGACGGTCACCTTCGAGGGGGAGCCGGCGACCCAGCTACTGGTGCGGGACGTCACCGAGCAACGCAAGCGCCAACGGCAGCTCAGCCTGTTCGGCAAGGCTATCGAGACGGCCAGACAGGGGATCACCATCGCCGACGCTCGCCAGGAGGACGAACCCCTCATCTACGTCAACGAGGCCTTCGAGCAGATCACCGGCTACCCGACCGGCGAGGTCCTGGGCCGGAACTGCCGCTTTCTCCAGGGCCCTGAAACCGACGAGGAGACCGTCGCGAAGGTCCGCGACGCGGTCGACGACCGCCGCCCTGTCGTCGTCGAGCTGTTGAACTACCGGAAGGACGGCACGCCGTTCTGGAACCGCCTCGAGGTCGTCCCGGTGCGCGACGAGACCGGCGAGGTGACGCACTTCCTGGGCCTCCAGCGGGACGTGACCCAGCGCCGCGAGCGCGAGGAGCGGCTGGCGGTGCTCGACCGCGTCCTCCGCCACAACATCCGCAACCGAATGAACGTCATCCGCAGTCGGGCCGAACTCCTCCGCGAGGAGTACGGCGACGACTCCATCGGGACCATCATCGAGGCGGCGGACGACCTCATCGGGATCACCGAACAGATCCGGCACTTCCAGAGCCTGGTCTCGGTCGAGGACCACGACCTCGAACCCCGGGACCTGGTGCCCGTCCTCGAGGTCGCGGTCGCCGACCTCCGGGAGCGCCACCCCGACGCGACGGTCCGCCTGGAGTGTCCCCAGGAAGCCGTCGCGGAGGTCCACGCGACCCTACCAGCCGCGCTCGGCCAGGTACTCGAATTCGCCGCCAGCCGCGACGGGGTCCCGGAAGCGGCGACCCCCAACCTCACCGTCCGGGTCGCGGTCGACGGGGAGTCGGTGCGGGTGGAGTTGCTCGACCACGCCGGCACGATCCCCCACGACGACCTGGAGGCGATCGGCCGGGGGAGCGAGAGGCCGCTGCAACACTCCCGGGGGCTGGAACTGTGGCTGATCCGGTGGGCGGTGCTCACCTCCGAGGGCTCGCTGTCCGTCGAGGAGTTTCGGCCCCCGGAACACCCAGCCGGGACGGACCGCGAGGGCGCGAGCGACCCCGCGGCCTCTGACAGGGAGGCGGTCGGGTGTCTCCGGATGCGGTTCCGGCGCGCCGAGGAGTGACGGCGACGCCGCCGCGGACGCCCCTGCACCGAAAGGTATCACTGTCTCCCGGCCCAACCACGGGTATGCCACAGGGCTCCCCTTTCGCCCCACACACGGCCGCGGAGACGGCCGCGATGCTCTCGGCGGTCGGCGTCGACAGCGAGGCGGCGCTGTTCGACGTCCCCGAACAGGTCCGGTTCGACGGCGACCTCGGCATCGAGGCCCGCAGCGAGCGCGCGGTCCGCGAGGAGGTCGCCGGGACGCTCGCCGAGAACGCCGACCTCGTCGAGTTCCTCGGTCGCGGCCACCACGACCACTACGTCCCCTCGCTGGTCGACCACGTCGCCGACCGCTCGGAGTTTCTCACCTCCTACACCCAGTACCAGCCGGAGGTCGCCCAGGGCTTTCTGCAGGCACTGTTCGAGTTCCAGTCGATGGTCGTCGAGCTCACGGGGCTGGACGTGGCCAACTGCTCGGTCTACGACGCCGCGACCGCGCTCGGCGAGGCCGCCACGCTCGCCGCCCGCGTCCGCGCGACCGATGGCGACCGCGTGCTCGTGCCCGACCTGCTGCGCGCGGAGAAAGCCGACGTACTCCGCAACTACGCAGCCGGCGCCGGGCTGACCGTGGACACCTACCCCCACGACGACGGGGTCGCCGACGTGGCGGCGCTGGCCGACCGGGCCGGCGAGGAGACCGTCATGGTCTACGCCGAGAACCCGACCGTCCGGGGGACGGTCGAGGAGTCGCTGTCGGCGGTCGGCGACGTCGCCGACGAGCACGGCGCGCTGTTCTGCCTGGGCTCTGACCCTGTCGCCCTCTCGCTGCTGCAGGAGCCTGCAGCTGTCGGCGCTGACGTGGTGGTCGGCGACGCCGCAACCCTCGGACTGGGAACCGCCTACGGGATGGGGACGGGCCTGTTCGCGACCCGGGAGGAGTTCCTCCGGCAGGTGCCGGGCCGGCTCGTCGGCGCGACCGAGGACGCCGCCGACCGCCGGGCGTATACCCTGACGCTGCAGACCCGCGAGCAACACATCCGCCGGCAGCGGGCGACCTCGAACATCTGCACGAACCAGGCCTGGGTCGCCCTGCGGGTCGCCATCCACGCTGCCATGCTCGGTCCGGAGGGGCTGGTCGACCTCGCCGAGCAGTGCGTACGCCTCGCCGGGAGGGCCGCCGAACGCGTCGACGAGGTCCCGGGCGTGCAGGCGCCGTACCACGACCGGCATCACTTCCGGGAGTTTCTCGCCCACACGGACCGGCCCGCGGCCGCTGTCGCGCGCGCCCTCGCCGACCGGGGCTACGCGGTCCACGCCGTGGACGACCACCTCCTCCAGGTCGCCGTGACCGAGACCACGGCCGACGAGGTCGACGGGCTGGTCGCCGCGCTCGCGGAGGTGGCGGGATGAGATACGACCAGGCCCGGTGGGCGGAGGATGGGCGGTACGAGCCCCTGCTCTCGGAGAAGGACACGACTGAGGTCGACATCGGCGGGGAGGACTCGCCGCTGCCCGACGACCTGACGCGGGACTCTCTCGAGTTGCCCGGGCTCGCCGAGCCGGAACTCGCCCGCCACTACACCCGCCTCTCGCAGATGAACTACGGGGTCGAGAGCGGGCCGTTCCCGCTCGGCTCGTGTACGATGAAGTACAATCCCACGTTCACGGAGGACGTGGCCGCCCTTCCCGACGCGGCGGTCCACCCCGACCGGCCGGCGGAACACGCCCAGGGGACCCTCGCGGTGCTTGCCGGCCTGCAGGACTACCTCGCGCGCATCGGCGGGATGGACGCCGTCTCGCTGCAGCCCCCGGCGGGCGCGGCCGGGGAATTCGCGGGTATCCTGGTCGCCCGTGCCTACCACGAGCACCGCGGCGACGACCGCTCGGAGGTGATCGTCCCGGAGAGCGCCCACGGCACCAACTTCGCCAGCGCCGCCATGGCCGGCTTCGACGTGGTCGAACTCCCTGGTGCGGAGGACGGCCGCGTGGACCTGGATGCCCTCGAGGCAGCCGTGGGCGAGGAGACGGCGGCGCTGATGCTCACCAACCCCAACACGCTGGGCCTGTTCGAGCGCGAGATCGAGGCGGTCGCCGAGGTCGTCCACGACGCGGGCGGCCTGCTCTACTACGACGGCGCGAACCTCAACGCCCTGCTGGGGCGGGCCCGGCCCGGCGACATGGGCTTTGACATCATGCACTACAACGTCCACAAGACCTTCGCGACGCCCCACGGCGGCGGCGGTCCGGGGGCCGGCCCCATCGGCGTGACCAGGGAGCTCGCCCCCTTCCTGCCGACGCCGCGGGTCAGGGAGGCCGAGGACGCGAACGCAGATACAGACGACCCCGACTACGAGCTGTTCGAGCCCGAGCACACGGTCGGGAAGGTCCACGGCTTCGAGGGCAACTGGCCGGTCCTGCTGAAGGCCTACGCCTACATCGCGCGGCTGGGCGACGAGGGGCTCCGCGACGCCAGCGCCAAGGCCGTCCTGAATGCCAACTACCTCGCCGAGCAGGTCGACTACGAGGTGCCCTTCGGCCCCTTCCACCACGAGTTCGTCGCCAGCGCGGGCGAGCAGGACGCCGCCGACGTGGCGAAGCGGATGCTCGATTACGGCGTCCACCCGCCGACGACCAAATGGCCCGAGATCGTCGGCGAGGCGCTGATGACCGAGCCCACGGAAATCGAGAACAAGCGCACCCTCGACCAGCTCGCCGAAGCGTTCAACGCGGTCGCCGGCGAGGACGACGACGCCCTCGAAGCCGCGCCCGAGCGGCCCGCGGCCCGGCGGGTCGACCAGGTCTCGGCCGCCCGCGAACCCCGGCTTTCCTGGCAGGCGCTCGGGGAGTGAGCGCGACCGACGCCGGGACTCCAGCCGGCACGTGGCGGCAGTCAGGCAGTCGCGGCGTCCGCGCTGTCGACTTCCCCGTCGATCCGCACGAACCCGTAGCCACACTCCGGGCAGCGCCACTTCACCTTCCGGCCCAGGTGGAGTTCGGTGCTCGCGGCCATGTAGAAGGCCCGCTGCTGGCCACACTCCGGGCACTCGCGTTCCAGTTCCATACCCGCCGTTCGGGAAGCCGGTAAATCAAAGCCGCGGTCTCCGGGAGTGGTCGAACCCTCCTACACTCACTCCGGGCCGAACGGTTTTGTGCCCGCACGACCACCCGTCGACATGGCCCGGCGAACCACCCGGTGTGAGGAGTGTGGCTACCGCGTCCGGTGGGACCCCGAAACCCGAGAGGGGCCGACAGTCTTCTTCGAGGAGGGGCTGTGCCCGAGCTGTGGCGCTTCCTTCGAGGACCGCGCACCGGTTTCGGCCCGGCGCGGACGCAAGCGCCGGTAGACCTTAGTCCGTCCCGGCGGTGCCCTCCGGCATGCAGACTGTGATCCTCGCCGCGGGGCAGGGGACCCGGATGCGGCCCCTGACCGACCGGCGCCCCAAGCCGATGCTCCCGGTGGCCGACCGGCCGCTGATGGCCCACACCGCCGACGCCGCAGTCGAGGCCGGCGCCGCCGAACTCCTGCTCGTGGTCGGCTACGAGGCCGAGGACGTCCGCGCACACTTCGGCGACGAGTACCGCGGCGTTCCCGTCCAGTACGCCGTCCAGGACGAGCAACGGGGCACCGCACACGCCGTCCGGGCGGCCCGCGACCACCTCGAGGGCGCGTTCGCGGTGCTCAACGGCGACGACATCTACGACCCCGCCTCCGTGGCGCGGCTGTTCGAGGGCGGTCCCGCAGTCGGGACCTACGAAGTCGAGGACCCCCGCCCCTACGGCGTGTTCGACATCGCCGACGGGAAAATCGAGAGGATCGTCGAGAAGCCCGCCGACCCGCCCTCGAACCGCGTGAACGTCGGCGCGTACGTCTTCCCGGCAGCGGCTCGGAAGTGGCTGGACGTCGAGGAAAGCGAGCGAGGCGAGGAGGAGATCACCGACGTCCTCGCGCGGGTCGTCGACGAGCACTCGGTCCGGGCGGTCGACGTCGACCGCTGGATGGGCGTCGGCCGGCCCTGGGAACTGCTCGAGGCAAACGAGTGGAAGCTCGGCGAACTCGACCGCGACGTCCGGGGCGAGGTCGCCGAAACGGCCGACCTGCGCGGGGACGTGGTCGTCGAGGAGGGCGCGACGGTCGACCCCGGCGTCGTGGTCGAAGGCCCCGTCCTCGTCCGGGCGGGCGCACGCGTCGGGCCGAACGCCTACGTCCGCGGGCACACGCTGCTCGGCGAGGGAGTCCGGGTGGGCAACGCCGTCGAGGTGAAAAACAGCGTCGTCATGGCGGGGACGGCGGTACCACACCTCTCCTACGTCGGCGACAGCGTCCTCGGCCGGGCAGTCAACTTCGGCGCGGGGACGACGGTGGCGAACCTCCGACACGACGACCGGGCCGTCCGGCTGACGGTGAAGGGCGAGCGGGTCTCGACCGGCCGCCGGAAGTTCGGCGTCGTCGTCGGCGACGGCGCGAAGACGGGCATCGAGACGAGCCTGAACGCCGGCGTGACCCTCTCGACGGACGCCCGCGTGGAGCCGAACGCGACGGTGACGCAGGACCGGTAGCCACGCCGGCCTGGGGTGTCCGCGGTCGCCGGACCCTCAGCCGCCCGCGCGAGGAAGATATATGGGGTTAAGTACCGACGTGCCGAGAGTGGGGACAAGATGGTCGACCCGACTTCGGACGTCGCCGAGGATATCTCCGAGGAGGAGGCGCCGGACTGCGCGACGTGTGGGGCGACGGTTCTCGACACGCCTCGACACCGCGTGATCACCTGGGTCGAGGGCGACGAGGTCCGGACCGCACACTTCTGTGACGACGACTGCCGGATGGAGTGGGACGGCTCCGTCGAGTCCTGACTGTCCGCAGACCGGGCACGCGGCTGACGGATGGAAAGATTGAGGCGCGCGCGAGCCCGACTATCGAGTGATGGACTTCGGGCTCGGCACGCGCGGCGGGTTCGTTCTCGTGGTACTCGTGGGCGTTCTGGTCCCCGGACTGACCAACCACGTCCTCTCCCAGTCCGGGTATCACACGCTGGGGTCGGTCGCCTGGGCTGTCGGCTACGCCGCGATGGCGGTCGTCCTCTACGTGGGCTGGGTCCGCCCGCTCGAGGTCACGGGGCCCGACGACACGATCCGGGACCCTGACGAGGGGAATGCGACCGGTGACACAGCCAGCGGTGGCACCGACACGGACGGCACCGGCGGCGAGCCCGACCCGGCGAAGGCGAACTGACCGCAGTGGCTCCGGCGGCGGGCAGCGACGCTGCTGTGAGCGCTTGGGACAGGCGGTCCGGGCCGCTCCCGACTCAGCTGGATGTCACCCGATGACTGCCTCTTTATCCGTCGGCTGCCGCGGGCTCGAAGACGTCCTCGTGAAGCCGGTCGGTGACCACGTCGACCAGCCGCTCGAGATTGGCGGTGTCGTCCCGGTTGTACGAGACCAGCGTCTCCAGAGCTTCCTCGCGGCCGCGCTCGTACTCGTGCCAGAGCCGTACCGCGTCGCGTCCCGAGAGGTCCGGCCGGTCGCGGTCGATCCCCACCGTCTGTTCGACCTGCTTGAGGCCGCCGGTCAGGTCCAGCCGCCGACAGGGGTACATGAGGTCGAGATGGGGCAGGTCCAGGTCGAGGTCGAACGACTCCTCGAGGAAGGGGACGTCGAATCGCTTGCCGTTGTAGGTGACCAGCAGGCCGGCGTCGGCGAGTTCGTCTGCGAGCGCCTCCGCGGTCAGCCCCCGCTCGCGCACGAGCGTCGTCGTCGAGCCAGCGCGATGGAGGCTGACGACGGTCACGTCGTCGCGACGCTCGCTCAGCCCGGTCGTCTCGATGTCCAGAAAGCAGGCCTCTTCGCGGAAGTTCTCGTAGAAGCGCCACTGTTCGCCGGACGGGAACGTCGAGGCGAAGAAGCCGGTGTCGCCGGCCGCGAGCCGGTCCTGTGCGCGGTCGATAAAGGAGTAGACGTCCTCGGCGGCGGCCGGGCCGGGTACCTCGCCGTCGAAGTCGTCCCAGGTCCGCACCCCCGACCGCCAGAGCTTCCGCTCGGTGGTCTCGCCGACCCCCGACACCGGGATGAAGCTGTTCTCCGCGCGCATGCCTCGGGATGGGGACAGCGCCCACATAGCTTTTCGGACACGCGGGTGCCGGGCGAGTCGACCACTCGCGTGGTATCACCTGGCGCGGAACGCTTTTCGAGGTTCAGGCCTACCCACAGGTATGACGGTCACGACCGGTCGGACGCTGGACGCCGACGGGCAGCCGGTCCCCGGGACCGGGTTCGAGTTCGACCCCGACGGCGACCTCGCGGGGCTGCTTACCGAGCGGACGGGGCCGCTGAACTCCCACCCCACCCAGCCGGTCTGGGGCGCGCCGCTGGAGTCCCCCGACGGCGAGACGCTCCGCTCGCTGAGCATTCTCGGGCCGGGCTACGAGGGACCGCCCGAACACTACCACGAGCAAAGCGTCGAGCGCTTCGACGTCCGGGCCGGCGAGCCGACCTTCCACGTCGACGGCGAACCCCGCCGCGCTCGGCCGGGGGAGACGGTCACCGTCGAGACCGGCCAGCGCCACACCTTCTCGGTCGATGGCGACCAGCTGAGTTACATGGTGACGGACATCCACGCCCCCGGCAGGCTCCGGCACGTGCTCCCGACCCTCGGCGGGCTCGCCCACGACGAGGGGATGGACGCCGACGACCCGCTCCAGCGGGTGATGGTCGCCCGCCGGCTGGCGGGCAACACCGTCTTCACCGAGCCCGACCCGCGCGTGGCCCGGCCGCTGACGCGGGCGCTGGCTCCCATCGCCCGCCTGCGGGGCTACCAGGGGGCCTACGAGAAGTACCGCCAGCCCGCCTTCTGGGAGGCCCACGTCGAACAACCCGACCTATGACATCCTCCCCGGCGTTCACGCCGGGGTTTCCCGAGCGTTGGGATATTACGGTTCGCGGCGCACCTGCTCTTGTGGGGCTACTCGCCCCGTGGGTTTATCGAACAGGCGCACCGCTGGCTGTGCCATCCAGCCGTTATCCCTATCTCCCCCGTCACAGGCGAGATTCGGGAGTACCTTCTGTCGGATGTTCTCGGCACCGTTCACATCGGCGTTGGCGACCAGCCCACACGCCCCGCAGACGTACAACCCACGTTTGACGCGCTGGCTGCCGTCGGTGATTCCGCAAGACGGGCACGACTTTGAGGTGTCGCCGCGAGCCCTCGAGCCGGCCACGGCGGTGCTGGTCTTCGCCCCGCGGTGATCAGGCTCCCTGGAAACGGTATACCAGCCACTCGCCGTCTGCCTGTCGCACCTGAACCGGAACTGGTTGGGTTTCCCCTTGGAAGGTAACCGAAACCTCAACCGTCGCCTGCCCGTCGGACTGCTGGACCACTTCGGCCCCCCCGATACTGAGCTGCGCCGGGCCAAACGTCGCTGTGAACTGGCTGAGTTGCTGTTGGGTCAGCGGCGAGTCCGGGTGCAGCAGCTCGCCCGCGGCCTGTGCGTTACCGTCGTTCAGGGCGTTGACAAAGGACTCGGCGGTCCCTGCCGGGCCGCCGCCACCCCCG
>JAZKSZ010000082.1:0-9390 GCA_036625795.1 Haloarculaceae archaeon | reverse complement strand
TCAGAACTCGGTGATGACGGGGAAGCCGATGGTGTCGAAGTCGGACATCGACTCGAGCACCTCGGGGACGTCGTCGAGCGCGACGGTCTCGCCGATGATCTTCGAGGGGTCGAGCTTGTCCGACCCCATCATGTCGAAGATCTCGTCGAAGCGGTTGGGCTGCATCCCGAAGGAGGCGACGAAGTCCCGCTCGGTGAACACCATTTCGTCGATCGGCAGGGGGATCTCACCCTCCTCCTCGTCGGTAGTGAGGCCGAGCTGGAGGTGGGTGCCCCGCTTGCCCAGGCTGTCCATGGCGTTGCGGCAAGTGACCTCGATCCCGAGCGCGTCGACGGCGACGTCACACCCGCCACCCGCGAGCATGGCTGCCTGCCCCGCGGGGTCGTCGACCTCGGCGGCGTTGACCGTCTCGACGGCCCCCAGGTCCTCGGCGAAATCGAGTTTCTCGTCCTCGAGGTCGACCGCGATGACGTTCGCGCCGGCGGCGTTTGCGATCTGGACCGCCGAGAGGCCGATCCCGCCACAGCCGTGGACGGCGACCCAGTCGCCGGGCTCGACGTCGGCGCGGTGGTTGACCCCGTGGAAGGAGGTGGCGAAACGACAGCCCAGGCCGGCGGCGTCGACCGGGTCGACCCCGTCGGGGAGGACGACCGCGTTCTGGTCGGCGTCGGGGACCCGGAACTGCTCGGCCCAGGCACCCTCGGCCTCCGGCGTGAAGCCCAGCGGGACGAGGTTGTCACAGATGTTCGACAGCCCCGCACGGCAGTGCGGGCAGGTCCCGTCGCTCAGGTTGAAGGGGACGGTCACCTGGTCGCCGACCTCGACCGACCCGACCTCCTCGCCGGTCTCGACGACCGTCCCGGCGGGCTCGTGGCCGAAGATCTGTCCCTCCTGGGGCAGCATGCCGACCCAGCTCCAGTCGCCCTGCCAGACGTGCCAGTCCGACCGACAGATCCCCGACGCCTCGGTCTCGACGACGACGTCCTCCGGCCCACACTCGGGCTCGTCTACGTCTGCGATCTCGAACGGTTCGTCGACGTCTTGGAACACTGCTGCGCGCATTGTACTGGAGCGTCTCCTGAAGCGAATATAAAGGTGTGTGCCGGCGCCTGCACTGCCGGACTGCTCTCTTCCCGTTTTATCGGTCGTCCTCCTTCGATTCGCGGGCCTCCCGCGCCCGCTCGCGCCACTCCCGCTCCTGGTGGCGCTCGGCGACGTGGCGTCTCCCGTCGGCGACCGCCTCGCGGGCCTGCTCCTCGAAGCCGGCGATGTCGGCCAGAAACCCCTCCTCGAAGGTCTCCAGCAGGTCGTAGGTCCACCGGTCGTCGATGGCTCCCTTCGGCAGGCACTCACACCGGAGCGCGTCCGCCAGTTCGTCGTACCCACACGCGCGCAACTGTCCCTCCGCCCGGGCGAAGTGGTCCATCGCGTGACCCGTCTTGTGGTGGACCCCGACCAGGTCGCCGTGGGCGCGCCGGAGCCACTCCAGCCCGAGTTCGACGCTGTGCAGCGCCTCGCGTTCCGCCTCGTCGAGGTCGGGTAGCTGTTCGCTCATGATATTTGATAGCACACGGCACGATAAATCCCTGTCGCCGCTACAGGGCGTTCTCGACGGCGCGGGCGACCTGGCGGGCCCGCTCGGCGAGCGGTTCGGGGACCTCGCCGGCCTCGACCGCGTCCGCCAGTTCCTCGTCGTCGACCCGCTCGACGGTCCCGTCGGGCCGCTTGACCACGTCGACGTGGAGGTCGACGTAGCGGACGGCCTCGGGGAAGACCTCCACGGGCGTGCAGACGTTGACGTAGGTCCCCTTCGACTCCCCGTCGGGGCTCCGGTAGACCGTCGGGTACCACCACTTCCCCTCGGTGAGCTTCGTCACCGCGACGTCGCCGGGCCGGCGCTCGGTCCCGAGCGCGTCGTAGGTCCCCCTCGAACGCATCTCCCGGCGGACCCGGACGGTCCCGTCGGGGTCGCGCTCGATGACCTCGGCCTCGCCGAGGACGACCCGCCGGCCGTCGGGTTTGCCGTGGTCGAGCCGGACGGTGTCACCCTCCTGCGGTCCGAACTGGCGGGTGACGGCGTCGAAGGGGAAAGCGTCGTCGCCGCCGGTTGGTCCACCGCTGGCGTCGCTGCCACCGCTGCCCGCGCCGGCCTCGGGACAGACCGCCTCCACGAAGTCGACGGCCGCGCTCGCGGCCCGGGCGCCGGCCTTGACCCGGTGGTGGCCGGGCATGGTCCCGGTCACCTCGCGGCGGTGGTCGTCCAGGGCGAACCGGGACTCCCGGCCGAACCAGACGAAGGCGGTGTCGAGGCCGGCCCAGTACCGGTGTGGGCCATCCCCGACGGGCGGCCCGTCGGCCAGCCCCGCGTCGATGGCCTCGGCGTGCTCGCCGGCCGCTTCGAGCGCCGTGTCCAGCGCGCCGAGGTCGGCGTCCTCGCTCGCGTTCCCCCAGCTCGGCGCCCACCCCGCCGGCGGCTCCGCGGGGACGAGGTCGGCCAGCTCCGGGCTGCCGGTCCCGACACCCGCGGTCCCCCCGCGGACCAGCTCGACCAGGTGGCCCGGCACCCGGACCGTGGTCTCCAGGAGCGGGCGGTCGTCGGCCCACGGCGGCGCGGGCTCGGCAACCTGTACGCGCAGGTTGTCGCCGGTTTCGACGTGGCGCTCGGTCTCGGCGTAGGGGAGAAACCCCTCGCCGTCGCCGCAGTCGACGACCGCACCGGCCCGGAGTTCTTCCGTGACTTCGCCGGCGTACACCCCGCCCAGCGGGAGGTCGGCCTCCCAGGCGAGGGTGTCGACGCCCACGCTCCGCAGCCGGTCGACGGCGGCGGCCACCCGGTCGGGCTCGCCCGAGACGACGACGCCCTGGCGGTCCTCCGTCGCCGCGACGCCCGCCGCGGCGGGTTCGGCCGGCAGGTCGGCCTCGAACCGTTCGCGGATGGGCGGCGAGGGCTGGACGACGTCCTCCAGCAGCGCGGTCAGCGCGGTCGCGTAGACCCCGCGGATCCGGACGGTCATGGTCGGCCTCCGACCCCCCGGCTCAAAGCTCCCCCGGCTCGGCCGCGAACCGCACCCGGCCGTGGATAGTCGGCCCGAGCGTCAGCTCGACGACCGCCTCGTCCAGCACCCGGCCGCCGGCGACCCACACGCCCCAGGTGTCAAAGCGAAGATAGCCCCGGATATCCTCGCTGTGGGTGAACAGGTCGATATAGTCGACGGCGTGCTCGTGGACCTCGTCGGTGCTGTGGGCCCGGTCCATGTCGGAGTAGACCGTCTCGCGCTCGAAGAACTCCTCGATGCGGGCGGCGTCCGCTCCGGCCGCGGCGGCGACGGCGTCGCTGGCGGCTTCGAGCTGGTCAGTTGTGAGGCCGGCTTCGCGGAGCGCCGCCTGTTCGCGCGGGTCGAAGTGCATGCCCGGGGGGAGGGACCGTGGCCACCTAAATGATGAGCCGCAGGAGGAGCACGAACACGCCGAACAGGGCGCCGAACGTGAACACCGTCTTGGGGTCGATGCGGATGGCGTTGGAGTCCTCGGCCTCGAAGTAGCGCACGAGGCCCGCGCTGGACATCAGCCCGCCACCGTCGCTTGAGCTCATGCTCGGCTCTCGTGGCCCGGCCAGCCTAAACGTTTCGACCGGAGCGCGGGCACGCGCCGGGCCACACCGCGTCCGGAAGCCCGGTCGCGCCCGGCGCTCGTGTCGCCGGGATGCCGGAGTGGACAACGCTTATCAGCCGCCGTGGCCAACGTCCGGGCCGTATGACAGTCACGCTCAAAGACTTCTACGCGGACTGGTGTGGCCCGTGTAAGACCCAGGACCCGATCCTGGAGGACCTCGAAGAGGAGTACGAGACCGTCTCCTTCGAGAAGATCAACGTCGACGAACAGCAGGACGTCGCCAACGAGTACCAGGTCCGCTCGCTGCCGACGCTGATCATCGAGAACGAGGACGGCATCGTCGAGCGCTTTGTCGGTGTTACCCAGGCCGAGGACATCGAGGCGGCTTTCCAGAAAGCCGGCGCCTGACCCGGCCTGCGCCGGCCGCGACTCGCGCGGACTCTCCGCACTCCGAACGCCTAGCCCTACTTCTCGGCGCCGACGTCCTCGCCCGCGTCCCCCGGCTCGATCCCCATCGTCTCCGCCGTCTCGACTGATTCGATCCCCTCGACCGCACAGAGCGCGTCGAGGCGGGGCTGGGGCACGGTCACCCGGAGGGCGCCGAAGCGGAGCCGCTCCTCGACGGTCCCGACCCCGCCGAGGCGGTCGGCGAGCGCCTCGAGGTCGGCGTCGTCCGTGCTCGTCACGCGGAGCGTGACCTCCTCGCCCTCGGTTGGGTCCTCGCGCATCCGGCGGACGGGGTGTGAGAGGTAGGTCATGGCGCGCGAACGCGTCAGTCGGCGGAGGTTGTGCCGGACTCGGCGTCCGGGGCGGACCCGCTCCCCGACCCGCCGGCCGCCGCGTCGCCGCTCGCCACGACCGGCGTTCGCTCGACGACTGTCCCCTCGACGGTCGGGTACTGCTCGACGATCTCCCCCTTCGGGAGGTCACCCTCCTCGACCATCTCCTCGAGCAGCCACCAGGCCAGTTCGAGGTGCTCGCTCTTTTCGACGTAGAACTCCCCGGGGACGCCCAGTTCCTCGAAGCGGGCGGGCTCGACCCGGGTCTTCCCGTAGACGATGGTGCCGTCCTCGGTCACCTCGTCGAACGGCCGGCGGACATTTTGAGCCATCCGCTTGAGGCGGTTGCGGTGCTGGGCGGCGTCCTTGAACACGGAGGTACAGAAGTAGACCTTCTCGTGGTCGCCCATCGTCTCCAGCACCTCGTGGCTCCCCTCGACGGCGCTCATGTGACCCTCCCGGCGCTCGAAGCCCTCCTCCTGCATCCGCCGGAAGTTGCCGTCACTCATCTCGAACTCGTTGACGTTACAGAAGTCGGCGGCGCCCTCGTCCAGAAAGTCGAGGAACTCCTCCTCGCCGCGGATCCCGGGGATCTCGAAGGCGGGCGTGATCCCCTCCTCGCGGGCGATGTAGAGGATCTCCTCCCACTCGGTGCCGTGCAACTCGCCCCACAGCTCCAGCGGCGGGTGAAAGCGGATCTCGTCCAGCCCCGCCTCGGCAAGCCGGCGCATGTTCTCGCGGCCGCCCGTGATGCCGGTGTAGAGGTGGATGTGGTGGTCCTCGCCGAACTCGTCTTTCAACAGCGAGATGTACCGGCAGGTCCGGTCGAGCACCTCCTGTGGCTCGCCGCCGGTGATCGACGACCCGAGGGCGTCCATCCGGCGGGCCTCCTCTATCAGGTCCTGGTCGCGCTCGACTTTCCGCTCGTTGGCGTAGACGTCGGTGACGTTCTTGCGGTTCTCGCCGAGCGGACAGTAGAAACAGTCCCGCTGGTCACAGTAGCCGTAGACGAAGACGACCATCTTGCCGCCCTTGGCACACTGTTCGCAGCCTCGCGAGTGCATCTACACTCGTTTTCACGGCCAGCGACAAAAGCCGTGCGGAACGGCCGCCCGTCAGGAGGCTCCGGACCCTCCGGCCCGGGGTCGGCGTGGCCTCCCCGGAGACCGAACTGGACAAACGTTGTGAGCGAGTTACACGGCTCTGGACCATGGAAAGACTCTTTCCCGCGTATTCCGACGTACCGACTATGAGCTTCCAGCTCACCGACGAACAGCAGGCGATCCGGAACGCCGTGAAGAAGTTCGGCGAGGAGGAGATCAAGCCGGTCGCGCGCGAGCACGACGAGAACAAGGAGTACCCCGAGGACCTCCGCCGGAAGGCGGCGGAACTGGACTTCGTCGCGCCGGGCATCCCCACCGAGTACGGCGGCGCGGGGATGAACGCCCTCTCGTCGATGATCGTCACCGAGGAGCTGTGGCGCGCGGACCCCGGCATCGGGAGCGCCATCGGCTCCGCGGGCTTCGGCACCAACATGATCATCGAGTACGGCGACGAGTGGATGAAAGAGGAGTGGCTCCCGCCGATCGCCGCCGGTGACGCCGTCTCCTGTTCCTGCATCTCCGAGCCCGCCCACGGCTCCAACGTCGCGGGGATGGAGACTCACGCCGAGAAGGACGGCGACGAGTACGTCATCAACGGGAACAAGATGTGGATCACCAACGGCACCGTCGCGGACGTCGGTGTCGTGATGGCCAAGACCGACCCCGGCGAGGGCCACGCCGGCATCACCGCCTTCCTCGTGCCGACCGACCGCGAGGGCTTCGAGACCGAGAAGATCGACAACAAGCTCGGCATCCGCGCCTCCGACCTCGGCGAGGTCATCCTCGACGACGTCCGCGTCTCCGAGGACAACATCATCGGCGAGGAGAACAAGGGCTTCTACCAGCTGATGAACTTCTTCGCCTCCGGCCGCACCGGCGTCGCCGCCCAGGCGGTCGGCGTCGCCCAGGCCGCGCTCGACTCGGCCCAGGAGTACGCGGGCGAGCGCGAGCAGTTCGGCCAGAAGATCAGCGAGTTCCAGGCCATCCAGCACAAGATCGCCGAGATGGCCACCAACGTCGAGGCCGCCCGGTCGCTGACCTACCGGGCCGCCGCACAGATCGAGGAGGACAACGAGATGATGGCCGCCAAGTACGCCTCGATGGCCAAACTGTTCGCCTCCGAGCACGCCGTCGACGTCGCCGACGAGGCCATCCAGGTGCACGGCGGCGCCGGCTTCGTCACCGACCACCCCGTCGAGCGCTACTACCGCGACGCCCGGATCACCAAGATCTACGAGGGCACCTCGGAGATCCAGAAGAACATCATCGCCGACCAGATCCTGTAGCGGGCTGACGGTCGCCTGCGTTCTCCTCTTCCTGTTCTCTCGTTCGACGCGGGTGGCACTCGCAGAGCCGGCGGGCCACCGGGTAGTGTGGCGGACCTTTATTAGCCGACCTCACGCAGTCGTAGGTGCACCAATGACACACAGGAGTGATATTCGATGAGTCTCGAGCGGTTCAGGGTCGACGGGCAGACAGCCATCGTGACGGGCGCGAGCCAGGGGATCGGCCGCGAGATCGCCGAGCAGTTCGCCGCCGACGGCGCCGACGTGGTGGTCTGCTCGCGCGAGCAGTCGAAAGTCGACGAGGTCGCCGACGGGATCAACGACGCCGACGGCGGCCGGGCACTGGCCATCGAGTGTGACGTGACCGACCGCGACGCCGTCGAGGCGCTGGTCGAGGCTACCGTCGACGAGTTCGGTAGCTTGGACTGTCTGGTCAACAACGCCGGCGCCAGCTTCATGGCCCCCTTCGACGAGATCAGCCCCAACGGCTGGAAGACGATCGTCGACATCAACCTCCACGGCACCTACCACTGCATCCAGGCCGCCGGCGACCACCTCGCCGACGGCGGCGGGACGGTCATCAACCTCGCCAGCGTCGCCGGCCAGCAGGGCTCCCCGGAGATGAGCCCCTACGGGGCGGCCAAGGCCGCCGTGATCAACCTGACGACGACCCTCTCCGTCGAGTGGGCCGAGAAGGGTGTCCGGATCAACTGCATCGCCCCCGGGCTCGTACTCACGCCCGGCGTCGAGTCCCAGATGGGCGTCGAGGCACAGGACATCGACCGCTGGGAGGTCGACCGCCGGATCGGCGTCCCCGCGGAGATCTCAGACCTCGCGCAGTTCCTCGCGAGCGACGCCTCCTCCTACCTCATCGGCGAGACGGTCACCGCCAAGGGCGTCCCGCGGATCAGCGAAGGCGGCGACTGAACGGTTCGGTCGGCCCGTTCGGGCTGTCCCGCCCGCGCCGGCCCGGCCTCGGGTCAGCCCGACCTGCATCACGGAGCTTTATTATCGGCGGCCGCGTCAGTGGCGTGTGGTAACATGACAGGGATACGCGGCTACGGTGCGTACGTCCCGCTCTACCGGGTTGAGCGGGCCGACATCGCACAGCAACACGGCGGCTACGCCGGCGGCGGGGAGACGGCCGTCCCCGCCCACGACGAGAACGTCGTCACGCTGGGCGTACAGGCAGCAAAGAACGCCCTCGCGAACGCGGGCGCCGACGGGGCGGAGGTCGACGCGGTGTTCACCGCGACGACCTCGGACCCCTTCGACGAGCGCGGCGTCGCGGCCCACGTGGGCCACGCGGTCGGTGCCGGGACCGACGTCCGGACCGGCGACTTCCAGGGTTCGGCACGGGCGGCCACCGACGCCGTCCTCGCCGCCCGCGACGCCGTCGCGAACGACCGCGACACCGCACTCGTGGTCGCGGCGGACGTCCTCCGGGCCGACCCCGACAGCGACGAACTCCAGACCGCGGGCGCTGGCGCCGGCGCGCTGGTCCTCGGCGAGGAGAGTGTCGGCACGATCGCCGACGCGGCGAGCAACACCACCGGCTACGTCGGCCGCTTCAAGCGGCAGGACTCGCCCGTCACGGGTGACGGCCGGTTCAACCGGAAGAACTACCTCGAGGCCGTCACCGGCGCGGTCGAGTCCCTGGAGGACGCCGACGCCGACCACGGCGTCTTCCCCGAACACGACGGCGGCTGGGGCGAGCGCGCGGCCGGCGCCGTCGACCTGGACGCCGAGCTGCACAGCACGTTCGACGCGGTCGGGTACGCCGGCGCCGGCGGCGTCTTGCTCGACCTCGCGGCGGCACTCGACGAGGCCGCGGCCGGCGAGTCCGTCCTGGTGGCCTCCTACGGCCCCGGCGGGAGCGACGCCATCGCGGTCGACGTCTCGGAAGATACGACACCAGAGATGACAGTCCAGGAGTACCTCGACAGCAAGGAGTACGTCACGTACGCCAAACACCTCTCCTTCCGCGAACAGCTCGGGGGTGATGCCTGATGCACGAACCGCCCTTCGTCCGCGACCGCGCGGCCAACGAACGCCTCGAGGCCCACGAGTGCTCCGAGTGCGGCTACGTCGCGATCCCCGAACGGCGGGAGGTCTGCAAGCGGTGTGGCGGGTACCCCGACTGGAACGAGGTCCAGCTCGAGGAGCGCGGGACGGTCCAGTCCTACGTCGTCCAGCAGCGCCTGCCCGACGAGTTCGAGACGCCCCTCCCGGTGGCGGTCATCGACATCCCCCAGCAGGGGGGTGGCGAGCCCGCCCGGGTGTACGGCCTCTTTACGGAGACCGACCCCGACGACGTCGAGATCGGGATGGAGGCGGAGGCCGACTTCCGGACCATGTTCGACGTCGACGGGCTGCCGGTGAATTCCTTCAAGTTCAAGCGCCCGCGGGGTGACCGCCTATGAGGGACGTCGCCGTCGTCGGCAGCGGCATGATCGACTTCGGGGAGCTGTTCGAGCAGTCGATCGACGACATGGCCGAGCAGGCCTTCATGAACGCGGTCGAGGACGTCGACCACGGGATCGAGCCCGGGGAGATCGACGCCGCCTGGTTCGGCACGCTGGACATCGCCGGCGACGCCTCCAGCGGTCT
>JAZKSZ010000081.1:0-9426 GCA_036625795.1 Haloarculaceae archaeon | reverse complement strand
GTCGAAGACGTTGCTGACGAGGCCGGCGATGTCGAAGCCGCCGGCGACGGGGACGACGAGAGCGTCGACATCGAGGTCGAGAGTCCGGACGAAGCCGGCGGCGGGGATGGCGGGGACGCAGCCGACGACGAGGACGGCATCGAGGCCGCCGACGTCGAGGTCGTGAAGGGTATCGGCCCGACCTTCGCCGGGCGGCTCCGCGAGGCCGGGGTCGAGACGGTCGGCGACCTGGCCGACTACGACGCCGCCGAACTCGCCGACCTCGCCGAGACCACCGAGTCGCGGGCGGCCGACTGGCTCGACCAAGTCTGACCCTCGGCCGCCAGCGGTCGGTCGGCGGGCGGCGCCCGGGTTCGCCGCCGGGGCCGGCCGGTGCTGGCGCGTCAGTCGTCGTCCGCGTCCGCCGCCGGCGCCGTTCTCTCACTCTCCCCGAGCCACGGGACCCCCTCGAGTTCGTTCCCGACATATTTGCCTTCGAAGGAATCGTCCGCGAGCTCGCCGTAGGCGTCGTGCTGGACGATACTCTTCATGACTTCGCTGGCCCCGCCCAGGTACCGGCCCACGCGGACGTCCCGCTGGATCCGCTCGAGGGGGTACTTGTCCGTAGTGGCGACCCCGCCGACGACCTGCATGCACGTGTCCGCGACCTCGTGGGCGAGGTCGTTGCCGTACCACTTGGCCATCGCGCTCTCCATCCGTCCCGAACTGAGCCCCTCCCGGTCCAGCAGCCGGGCCGCGCGGGTGTTGAGCAGGAAAGCGGCGTCCAGGCGGGTCGCCATGTCGGCGACCTCGTGGTTGACCGCCTGGAGGCGGGATACGGGTCGGCCGTCGACCTCCCGCTCCATCGTGTAGTTGGCCGCGACCTCCAGGGCCCGCTGGCTCGCCCCCAGGCAGTAGCGGGCGACGGTGAGGTGTTCGAGGTTGAGTTCGGCGGTGATATATGGCCACGCTGCCCCCTCCTCGCCGACGAGGTTGGCGTCGGGGACGTGGACGTTGTCGAACGCCATCCAGGCCGCGCCGGTTCCCCGGAACCCGTGCCAGTCAGACTGGTCCTCGAGCAGGTCGACCCCCGCGCTGTCGGCGTCGACGACGAACAGCGAGACGCCCTCCCGGTCGCCGTCGGCACCGCTCGTGCGCGCGGGGACGAAGTAGAAGTCGCCGTAGGCCGCGAAGTCGATGAAACGCTTCTGGCCGTTCAGTATCCACTCGTCGCCGGCCTTTTCGGCAGTGGTCTCCAGGTTCGCGAGGTCCGTGCCGCTGCCGGGTTCGGTGTAGGCCTGGGAGACGACCAGGTCGCCCGCGAGCATCGGCTCGAGGTACTGCTCGTGGAGGTGGTCGTTCCCGTGGTCGTACAGCGTCATGCCGATGTGCTGCGTGAGCGAGGTCTGGCAGGCGTGGACGATGGTGCCACAGTAGCCCACCGCCTGCTCGGTCAGCACTGTCTCGACGACGCCCTTCCCGCCGCCCCCGTGTTCGGCGGGGACCGCGACGCCGTTGAAGTCCCGGTCGCCCATCCGGGAGACGTACGCCCGCCAGTCGGCGTCCGATTCCTCGTTGTCGTCAAGCGCCTGGAAGTGCTCCCGCCCCAGCCCGTCGGTGAAGACCTCCGTCTCCAGCGTCTCGATGCAGTCCTCGAGGTAGGCTCGCTCGTCGGCCGTCAGTGACGTGTCGCGCCCGATCATGTGTGTGGCCACGTGACAGGGTGACATAAATCCGTGCTCGGTGGACCTTTGCAGGGAGAACCCGACAACCCATCCATGCGCGTCAGCGTCATCGGCGGGTCGACGGTCACGGACGCGGAGTACGAGTGCGCCCGCGAGGTCGGTCGGCTGCTCGGGGGACGGAGTCACGAACTGGTCTGTGGCGGCCGTGGCGGCGTCATGGAGGCCGCTTGCCGGGGGATCCAGGAAAGGGGCGGGCACGCCATCGGGATCCTCCCGGGCGGGCGGGGCGGCGCCAACGAGTACGTCGACACGGCGGTCGCCACCCGGATCGGCAACGCCCGCAACCCGCTGGTGGTAATGAACGGCGACGCGGTCATCGCGGTCGACGGCGGGCCGGGCACGCTGTCGGAGGTGGGTCACGCGCTGGATTTCGGGCGGCCGGTCGCCGGCCTCGGGACTCTCCGGGTCAAGGGTAAGGGGATCGACGAGGGCGCGGTCGAGCACGTCGACTCCCCGGAGGACGCCGTCGAGTACGTCGAACGGGCGGTCGGCCGGGAGTGAGCAGGACAGTTACAGCCAGTCGGCGAACGAGCCATCCACGAGCGTGTCGCTCTGGCGGTCGACGTACTCGGCCTGCATCCCCCAGACGGCCTCCGCCAGCGGCGCGCCCGCGGCGACGCTGCCACGGACGTGCTCGTGTTTCCAGCGGGCGGGCGTGGTCCGGCGGTCCAGCCGCTCGCGCAGCGGGCGGATGTACTGGCGGGCCTCCTCGGTCTCGAGCCCGCGGGTCTCGAGCCCGTCGCGGGCGTACTCGAGCAGTTCGCCACAGACCTCGTCGATGGCGGTCGTCTCGGCACCGTCGGCGGTGACCCAGGTCATCTCCGCCTGGAGACCGTCCCGGCAGGCGGCGTAGAAGTTCTCCCGCGCGGTCTCCCAGTCCAGCCGACGGACGGGGTGTTGCCGGCGGGTCAGACTCTCCATCAGCCCGGCGAAGACGGCCTCGAAGGCCACGCAGTCACGCAGCGTCGGCTGGGCGGGCAGCGGCCGGAACTCGATGCGGGCGTTGGCCGAGGACCGGGAGCCGCCGTCGAAGACCGGCCGGACCCACCGCCAGTAGCTGCCGTGTTTGTGCCGCAGGTGGCGAAAGCGGTCGTCGAAGCGGTTGCCGTCGGGGACGTCCATCGGCACGATACAGCTGTCGGTCGCGATGTCGTCGATGGCGTCCTCGACGGTCTCGAAGTCGGGCGGGAAACACACCTTCGGCCCGGCGTCGGCCCCCTCGGGGGGGTTGAGGACGGACTCGAAGACGCCCACCCGGTGCTCCATGTGGGCGTCGGCGACGACCCGGTCGGCCGGGGCGTCGTCGTACAGGTCCGGCGGGAAGAAGGGGCTGTTGACCCCCAGCGCGAGCAGCGGTCCCGCGACCCGGAGCGCGTACCGGAAGTAGCGGGGCAGGTCGGGCGCGTGGGGAACCTGGTAGTGGGGCTGGATGGAGGTGATCAGGCTCTCGGGCATCACCGTCTCCGCTTCCAGCGAGACGTGAGGGGCGTCCAGCTCGAACCGGGAGGGGTAGTCGGTGTTTGCCATCGCGTGGTACCGGACGGCGTCGCTCATGTTCGTCCCGATCATGACGCCGTCCTGCTCGACGGAGTCGGTCAGGTACGCAGAGGCCGTCTCGCCGACCGGCGGGACCGTCCACATCCCGTCGGCGACCAGCCGGAGGTCCTCGGCGTTGGTCCGCTCCTGGGCCGGCACGACGCGGGCCTGCAGCTCCTTGAGCTGGGCCAGCAGCCCGTACCCCGTCAGCGGCTGTGGGCTGGTCTGCATCTCCGCGTTGTGCAGCCCCAGTTCCTTCTCGAAGCCGATCAGCTCGAGCAGCCGACGGGACATCCGCCGCAGCCCGTCGGTCCCGGCGTCGACGCCGTAGAGCTCCAGCTCCAGCCCCACCAGCGCCTGCGTGTTGTCGAAAGTCCCGTCGTTCACCTCGGCCTTCAGCTGCTCGGCCTCCGACAGTGCCGCCTCCCGGAACGCCTCCCGGTCGACGGAAAGTGCCTCACGTACCTCCGCGGCCAGCTCCGAGGCTGACATGGCCGCCCATTTCGCGCCCAGCGCTTTGAATGTCGCGGACCCGCGACCAGTTGCCCGACGGCGCGCCGCGGGTCGGTGCTCAGACTGGGACGACGACCACCGGCCGCTCGGCGTCGGCGAGCAGCGCCCGCACGGTCGAGCCCGGCGGCTCACTGGCCCGGTCAGGGTCGCCCCGTTTGGTGCCGACGACGACCCGTTCGGCGTCCCGTTCGGCTGCGACCTCGCGGATGACCGTCGGTGGGTCACCGGCTCGCTGGACGGTCTCGACGGTCGCCTCAGGAAGGCGGGTCCGGGCGACGTTGCCCGCGTCGCCGGCGTCCCGCCGCGCCATCCCCTCCTCGGTAGCCGTCACAACCACCACTCGCTCTTCGGTCCCCGCCAGGTAGTCACAGGCCGCCGCCGTCGTGTGGACCGATGCCGTCCCGACGACTGTGGTCATGGGGTTGCCTGGGACTCTGCGGTCCTTGCTCTTTCGCCCCGCCATCCGAACGTCTATGCCGACTCCGGCCGTGGCGAGGGCCGTGAGCGAGGACACCGCAGGGGGCACCTACACCCTGCTCGTCGAACTCGCGGAGCCGGCAACCGTCGAGGTGGGCGCGCTCGGCGCCGTCGACTTCGACGCGGGGTGGTACGCCTACGTCGGCAGCGCGCTGGGCTCGGGCGGGTTCTCGCGGGTCCAGCGCCATCGCGAGCTCGCCGCCGGGGAGCGCGAAACCCGCCACTGGCATATCGACTATCTGCTCGGCCACCCCGCAGCCACCCTCGACGCCATCGTCGCCTCGACGGGCACCGACGTGGAGTGTGCCGTCGCGCGGGGGCTGGCAGACGCTGGCCTCGCGGCCGTCGATGGCTTCGGCTGCTCGGACTGTGGCTGTGACACCCACCTGGCGCATGCGCCGGCGCGTCGCCCGCTCGTCACGGCCGTCGCACGCGTTCACCGCCACGCTGCCGGGGGCCGAGAGCGGAAGCAGGGCGGCTGAGATGACCGACAGGGTTGTACGACCCCCGGTCCAACCGCCGGTATGCTCGGATTCGTCCGCAGACATCCGCTCGCGGCCGGCGGGCTACTCGTGGGGGCGGCAGTCGCCGCCGCGGCCGCCTCGGCCGACTCGACGCTCGACCCCGTGGCGTGGGACCCGCCGGAGCGCCCGACGATGACCGGCGCGCTCGCCCCCAACGACAGCCTCGCCGGCGCCGAGACCGTCGTCGAGGTCGAGGGTCCCGAGGACGCCGCCTTCGACGAGGAGGGGCGCCTCTACACCGGCGGGGCCGACGGCACCGTCTACCGGACCGTCGAGCCGGTCGGGCCCGGGGACACCGACCTCGCCGTCGAGCCGTTCGCGGAGCCTGGCGGGCGGCCCCTCGGGCTCGCTTTCGACGGCGAGGACCTGCTCGCGTGCGTGCAGTCGGTCGGGCTCGTATCCGTCAGCCCGGACGGGAGTGTCGAGACGCTCGCCGAGCGGGCCGGGGGGCGGCCCATCGCCTACGCCGACGACCTCCACGTGACCGACGACGCGGTCTACTTCACCGACGCCACCGTCCACGACCTGTTCCAGCACGAGCTGTTCGAGTTGCGCGATACCGGCCGGCTGCTTTCCTACCGGGACGGCGAGGTGAGCGTCGAACTCGACGGACTGGGCTTCGCCAACGGGGTCACCCCTGGACCGGACGGGGACTCACTGCTGGTCACCGAAACCTCCCGCTATCGGGTGACCCGCTACTACCACCGCGGCGACCGCGCCGGCGAGCACGAACCGTTCGCGACGAACCTCCCGGGCTATCCCGACAACATCGACCGGGTGGCCGACGGCGAGGGCTACTGGGTCGCAGTCCCCGCGCCCCGGGACGCGACGCTCGACGGACTCCACCAGTACCCCTGGCTGGTCCGCCAGCTCGGCAAGCTCCCCGACGGCCTCCTCGCCCAGGTCGACGGTGACGACTACGGGCTGGTTCTCCGGCTGAACGAGGACGGCGCCATCGTCGACAGCCACCACGACCCGTCCGGCGGCGTCTTCGGCGTCACGTCCGCGACCCCACACGAGGGGGCGCTCTACCTGGGGAGTCTCTGGAACGACCGGCTCGTCCGCGTCCGGCCGGCGTGGAACTACCCGCCCACGGCCCCCGAAAACAACTAGTAGCTGGCCGCGGTCGGTCGGCCCATGCCACCGGAGCGTGCGGTCACCGCACAGGAACTGGTCCGGCGGGCCTGCGAGACACACGCCAGCCGGCCGCTGGCGACCGTCGACGGCGAGACCTGGACCTACGGCGAGGCCTGGGAGCGGGGGGGACGGCTGGCCGCCGCCTTCGACGACCGCGGGCTGGCGGCCGGCGACCGCGTCGGCCTGATGATGTCCAACCAGCTGGACTACTTCACCGGCCTGTTCGCCTGCCTCCGCGGCGGGTACGCCGCCGTCCCGATGAACGACATGCTCACCGCCGAGGAGTTCGAGTACATGCTCGCGAACTCCGGGGCGCGGGGCGTGCTCGTCGGCGGCGGCTTCACCGACACCCTGGCCGACGTCGCACCCGGCACCGACCTCGAGGTACAGGTCGCCGTCGAGGACCCCGCGGGTGAGCAGGTTCCGCTCTCCGATGCCCTCGGAGGAACCGCCGTCCACGACCACCCGGCTGGCCCCGGCGACCTCCTGATGCTGCCGTACACCGGGGGGACCACCGGCCGGCCCAAGGGCGTGCGCCACACCCAGGCGGGCGTCGCGATGGCGATGCTGGCCCACGTCACGGAACTCGAAATACGGGACGGCGAGGAGATGCTCTTTACCACGCCGTTGCCCCACTCGGCGGGCTACGTCGCGATGTCCGCGCTCATCCAGGGTGCACACTTCACCGTCACCGCCGGCTTCGACGCCGGAACGTTCCTCGGGCTCGTGGACACCGAGCCCGTCTCCTGGACCTTCCTCGTCCCCACGCAGATCTACCGCGTCCTCGACCACGACGACCTCGCGGAGACGGACGTCTCGGGCCTCGAAACCGTGGTCTACGGGGCCGCACCGATCACTCCCGAGCGCCTGGAGGAGGGGCTGGAGGTCTTCGGGAGCGTGTTTATCCAGCTGTACGGCCAGACGGAGATGCCCGACATCGGCACCATCCTCCCGAAGGGCGACCACGTCGCGGGGGCCGACCAGGTCGGCTCCTGTGGCAAGGCCGCGGCGATGGTCGACCTGCGAATCGCGAACCCCGAGGACTCCGAGGACACCGACCCCCTCCCGGCCGGCGAGGAGGGCGAACTTCTCATGCGCTCGCCGTACGTGATGGAGCGGTACCACGAGCGACCGGAGGCGACGGCGGAGACGCTGGTCGACGGCTGGCTCCGGACCGGCGATATCGCCCGGATGGAAGAGGACGGCTACGTCTACCTGCTCGACCGGGCCAGCGACATGGTCATCTCCGGCGGGATGAACGTCTACACCACGGAGGTCGAGGACGCCATCGACCATCACCCCGGGGTCGCCCAGGTAGCCGTCATCGGGATCCCCGACGACGACTGGGGGGAGGCCGTCCACGCCGTCGTGGTCCCAGCCGGCGGGGCCGACCTCACCGCCGAGGCCGTCCGTGAGACCGCCGACGAGCACCTGGCGGACTACAAGGTCCCCAAGTCCGTCGAGTTCGTCGAGGAAATTCCGACCACCCCCTACGGGAAGATGGACAAGAAGGCGCTGCGGGGACCGTACTGGGAGGACGAGGACCGCGGAGTCAGCTGAGCGGGCGGCTTTTCGACGGCCGCGGGAGGGGGTAGCGAGTCGGGTCCGAGGCCCGGATCCCCGTGGAGGAGCGAGCCGCCGTGAGCAGACACCGCAGGAATGACCGAAGGGACCGACGAGGAGCGCAGTCGGCTGGGGAGGTGTGTGGTTTCGGGTGGGATCGAAAGGGGTGCCGGTGCTCCGGGGATCCGGAGCGCGGCGAGGGCGTTCCGGGCTGCATCTGTCCGGTTCGTCTGCCACGACCTACCGAGCCGCGGTGACGTTTTTGTCCTCGGCCGGAGACAGATGTTCATGGAGTACCTCAAATCCGTAACCGAGGCCTCGCTCGAGATCCCCCAGGACGTGACGGAGTCAGTCAGGGAGATCATCGACACCGTGCGCGCGGACGGCGACGCGGGCGTGCGTGAACTGACCCAGCGGTTCGACGACGTCAAGCGCGAGGAGTTGCGCGTCTCGGACGAGGAGGTCGAGGCTGCGGCCGAGGAACTCACCCCGGCCGAGCGCCGGACCATCGATAACACGGTCGAGAACGTCAGGGAGTTCCACGAGGAGCAGTTCGCGCACCTGGAGGGATTCGAGGAAGAGGTCGAGGAAGGGGTCAGGCTGGGCACGCGGCTGGTCCCCGTCGGGCGCGCCGGGGTGTACGTTCCGGGTGGGCGCAAGCCGCTGGTTGCGGCGCCAGCGATGACGATCGTCCCCGCGGTCATCGCGGGTGTGGACACCGTCGTCGCCTGCGCGCCCCCGCAGGCCGACGGGTCGGTCCAGCCCGCACAGCTGTACGCGATGGACCGGGCCGGCGCCGACGAGGTCTACGTCGCCGGCGGCGCTCAAGCCATCGCAGCGATGGCCTACGGAACCGAAACGGTCCCCGGCGTCGACAAGGTCACCGGGCCGGGCAACGTCTTCGTCATCGAGGCGAAACGGCAGGTCTACGGCCACGTCGGGATCGACTTCCTCGCCGGCCCCACCGAGGTGCTGATCATCGTCGACGACTCCGCGGACCCGGCACTCGTGGCGACGGACCTGCTCGCCCAGGCCGAACACGACCCCCGCTCGCGAGCGGCACTCGTCGCGACTGACCGCGGGACCGCCGAGGCCGCGGTGGAGGAACTCGAAGAGCAGCTGCCAGCCCTGCGGACCGAGGACATCGCCCGCGAGGCCTGGAGCGAGAACGGCGAGGTGGTCCTCGTCGAGGACCGCCGGGAGGCCGCGGCGGTCGCCAACGACTGGGCACCCGAGCACCTCCAGGTGATGACCGACGAGCCCCGCGCGCTGATGGAGGACCTGCACAACTACGGGTCGCTCTTTCTGGGCCACCACGCACCGGTGGTCTTCGGCGACAAGGCCGTCGGCACCAACCACACGCTCCCGACCCTGGAGGTCGCCCGCTACAGCGGCGGAATAACCGTCACCACCTACCTGAAGGTGCTGACCCACCAGGAGCTGACCGCGGCAGGTGCCGACAGTATCGCGCCCTGGGCGGCCAAGGTCTGCGAGCTCGAGGGGACTCACGCCCACCAGATATCCGCCGAGAGGCGGATCGTCTCCGAGGCGGGTCGGGACCTGGCCCGCGAGCTGGAGCTCGAGCCCGGCGGCGGCGTCGACCTATGATCGGCGGTCAGGCGGTGTTGACGTCGGTGATCTCGAAGCGCGCGCCGCCGTCTTCGCTCTCCGTCAGGGTGACGGCCCAGCCGTGGGCCTCCGCGACCTCGCGGACGATCGACAGCCCGAGCCCCGTCCCCGTCTCGGAGGTCGAGTAGCCGCTTTCGAAGACCTGCCGGCGGTCGCCGGGGGGGATCCCGGGGCCGTCGTCGGCGACGTAGAACCCGTCGGGGAGGTCGCCGACTCTGATGGTCACGTCGTCGCCGTGCTCGACGGCGTCGTCGGCCTCCGGCCGACTGCCCGAGGGACGTTGTCCCTCGCTGTCCCGACGAACCCACGAGTCGAGGCTCGCG
>JAZKSZ010000080.1:0-9443 GCA_036625795.1 Haloarculaceae archaeon | reverse complement strand
CCGTACTCGTCGAGGGTGACGTCGCGCTTGCAGCGGGCGCACTTGTAGCTCATTCCTCTGTGTCCTCTGTGTCCTCGGCGAGT
This sequence comes from Haloarculaceae archaeon, assembly GCA_036625795.1. Taxonomy (GTDB): domain Archaea; phylum Halobacteriota; class Halobacteria; order Halobacteriales; family Haloarculaceae; genus Salinirussus. The sequence continues at coordinate 9,360 of JAZKSZ010000080.1, read as the reverse complement.
GCCGCGCGGATCGACCGGGTGACGGTGCGGCCGGCGGGCGTCTCCGGGCGGTAGGCGCCGCCGGTGTAGGTGTGTCCACAGTAGCTACACTCCCAGACGCCGGTGCCCTGCCGGGAGACCCGGTCCTCGCCGCACTCGGGGCACTCGTGGTCGTCGTTCGTGTCGCTCTCGATCTCGGCGACGCGTCGCCGGGCAACCCGGCCGTACCGGGCCCCGAAGCGACCGGCGCTGCCGACGCTGCCACGCTGTTGACTCATAGTGCCACCTATTCCGGCAGGCGGCGGTATAAACGCTACGAGTCCCGCCCGAGCGGCCGGCGGGGCCCGACGGGCCGGGCCGGCCGCCCGGCTCCGACACCCGCTCCGGCTCGCCTGGGTGGCGGTCAGTAGTCGGGCCGCTGGGCCCGCACGACCTCTGCGAACTGCTGGTGTTCGTCGGCGAGCAACTCGTTCAGGTCGTCGCTGGTGACGATCCCGACCAGCGAGTCGCCCTCGCAGACGGGGATCCGCCGGATGCCGTGCTCGGCCATCATGCCGGTCACGTCGTAGAAGCCGACACCGGGCGCGGCCGTCTGGAGGTCACTGGTCATCACGTCCTCGGCGGTCAGTTCGGCCGGGGCCGCTCCCTCGGCGAGGACGCGAACGGTCAGGTCCCGGTCGGTGACGATCCCGACTGGCGTCTCCCCCTCCGTGACCACGACGCTCCCGACGTCCTCCTCCTCCATGGTCGCCGCGAGTTCCATGACCGGGGTTGCCGGGCTGGCTGTCACGACGTCTTCGCGCGCGAGGTCTTCGATTGGCATTGTTATCCCTCCATGTAGGACTATTCGTCGCATTACATAATACGATGTCAGGATTGTCGGAACCCGGGAATCCCAGTGACCGTTATGCGGCGTCGCGTGCCCACGTGCAAAAGCCTCCGCCCGGCGCAACCTCACGCCACCGGTCGGGCGGCGTCCGGGGGCTACTCCTTCAGTCCGGCCTCGGTGAGCGCCTCGTTGAGGTCGGCCCGGACCCGCTCGCCGAGGTCGCGGTCCCGCGCCGTGGTGACCACGCGGTTCTCCTGGACGCTCGAGCCCTCCCGGACCAGCAGGCGGACGTTGCCGGTCCCGTCCGCGCGGGTGGCCTTGGCGCGCAGCCCGGAATCCGTGGAGGCCCCGCCGGCGTCGATCGGTCCGGGGATGATCTTCTTGACGTGTGGGTGGTCCGCCACCACCTCCAGGGCCTCGCGGCCGTCCCGCCCGCCGATCAGCGTCGAGTGGGTCCCGCCGAGCTTCTCGGCGACCGGCGCCTCCACCACCTCCAGGGGCTCGTCGGCGCCGTGCTCGATGACGTGTGCAACCGGGTCTTCGGCCTCGACGCGGTAGAACTCGTAGCGTAGCTGGGCCCGCACCGCCCGCAACACCTCGCGGTCGCCGGTGGCGTAGACCTCCTCGGGGCGCTTGCGGCGAACCTCGTCGGCGACCTGGCCGGCGAAGGCACGCAGCTCCGGCGGCTCGCGCTCCCCGTCGGTCTCGGGGGTGGTGGTGACCTCCCGCCGTCCGACCGCCTCGCCGTCGGCGATAGTGGTCACCCGGGCCCGCGTGCGGGAGAGTTCGAGCACCACGGTGTCGGCGTTCCCCGAACGACAGACCAGACAGTAATCACCCGGGCGGGCGAGCGGCGAGCCACACACCCCGCAGTCCATACCGGATCTGGGGCGCTCGCGCCGATAAGTGAGGCGGTTCGGGGTCCGGTGGCCGTTGCTCACACCGGTACAGTGACCGAACCCAGCAAGAAAGCCCCCGGGGCGTTGCGGTCGCGCACCTCGCTGCGCGCGCTGTCGCGGCTCCGTGCCGTTCCCGTGAGCGCAGCGAACGGGAGCGAGCGGGAACTCGTTCCCGCCCACGCGACGACACTGTGCGAGGTCCTCGGGAACGGAGTGACCGAGGGCTCGGAAGGCGAGCGAAGCGAGTCTTCCGGTGGATGAGGAGCGCAACGAGCGAAGCGAGTGAGCGGCGAGGCGCCGCAGGCGCCTCGGCCCGTGCGAACGGGCGCTACGCGCCCGTAAGCAGACACCGCAGTCGGTTGGGGAGGTGTGTGGCTGCGGGTGGGACCGAAAGGGGCGACGCTCTCGCCGAACCCGGACGACGCAAGCACCGCAGCGAACGTAGTGAGCGAGGAGCACAGCGAGGCCCGGGAGCCGAGAGCGTCGGGGCTTTCTTGCTGATTCAAGCGGTTACACCCTTCTAGCCTACAGACACGGTCCTCACTCCAGCCCCTCGGGGTCGGTCTTCAGGTACTCCCGCAGTAGCACCGTCGCGTAGCTTCCCTTCGGGAGCGCAAAGGAGAAGGTGAGCGGGTCCCGCTCGATTTCCAGCGCCGTCCGGACCAGCACCGCCCGCCGGGTCCCCTCGCTGTGGAACTCGCCGGGAAGGTCGAAGTCGGCGGGCTCGACGCCCACCTCGTCCAGCACCTCCCGCTCGATCTCGCCGGGCTCGCCGTCGGCGAGGTCGGTATCGGTGCCCACGAGCGGCGCCGTCACGAACGCTCGACCGCGTTCGCAGTGCCGGCGGACCGTCTCCAGGCGCTCGTCGGTCACCCGCTGGGTGCGGTCGGTGTCGGGCACGGCCAGCGCGTCGACGTCGCGGTCACGGAAACAGACGACGTCGCCAGCGACGGGCTCAGCAAAGGGCAGTCCGCGCTCCAGGCGGGCCGAGAGCACGCGGTTGAAGACGTAAGACTGTGCGGCGTTGACGAACAGCCGCTGGAGGTTCGTCGGCGCGGTCTCCAGCGCCGCCCGGAAGTCCTCGCGAGCGGGCTCGCCATCCGCCTCGGCGAGACGGTGACACATCGCCCGCTCGTACCCCAGCTGGCGGGGAAGCCGCTCCAACCCCCCTTGCCAGTCGCGGGTTTCCTCGACGTAGGCGCGGGCCTCGCGGGTTCGCTCCGGTTCGCGGTCGGAGGGATTACCGACGTAGGCCAGCACAGCGGGCTCGGGTCCTTCTCGAACGAGCGCCAGCCCGACCTCGTGTGTCACGGGCCGGCGGCTGCCGAAGCGCTGCTGGCCGAAGTAGTTGGGGACGCCGACGGTCGCGGCGCCCTCGCCGGCCGGTGCGGGCCCGTCACTGCCGGCGAACGCGCACAGGTCCTCGGTGACCGCCTCGACGGCCCCGGGCCGCTCGGGGTCGCGGACGACCACCTCGAAGGCGTTACCCGCCAGGTCGCCGAAGAGGACCGGCCGGCCGACCCGGCCGACGGCCTCGACCTCGGCGTCGTGGAGGGTGGGCAGGTCGCCGGGGTCGACGCCGTCGACCGAGAACAGCTGGGTGGTGACGGCGTGTTTGTCCTTCGTCCCCGCCCAGGAGACCCGTTCGCGGGAGATCCCGAGGCTGTCTGACAGCGCGCCCGCGAAGTCGTTGGTGTCCCAGCCCCGCAGCTCGACCCGCAACAGCAGGTGGGGGTACGACCCGGGGCTGGCGTCGACCGACTCGGGGTCGACGGCCTCGAGTTCGCGGACTCGGAAGTCCGCGGGCGCGTCCCGCAGGCGGCCCCCGGTCCCGTCGGCGTCGCTGACGTAGTAGGCCATGCCGACGGCCCGCTCGACGGGGTGTGCCTCGCGCATGGGTGCCGTGCGGGCGGGGCGGTTTTACGCCTGTCGCGTCGGCCGGCTCACGCCGCCCCACCGAACGGCCGCCGGGCTCAGAACAGCTCGACGCGGAGCCCGTCGGCCGCGAGTTCGTCGGCGAAGGCGTTGGCGTCGGTCTCGACGGCCTCGAAGGTGTCGTAGTGAACCGGCAGGGTCAGCTCGGGGTCGACGCTCCGGGCGAAGTCGGCGGCCTCGTGGCGGTCCATCGTGTAGTGGCCGCCGATGGGCGGGAGGAAGACGTCCGCCCGCACCGACTCGTGGTGGGGCAGGAAGTCCGTGTCCGAGGGGAAGTAGACCGTCGTGCCGTCTGTCGTCAGCAGGAGACCGACGACCTCGCCCTCCGCGTGCCAGGGGTTCCCCTCGTCGTCGACGTGTGTCCCGTCGGGGTCGTTGTGCGAAGGGATGGTCTGGACGGTCATGCCCGCAACCGTGCGCTCGCCCTCGTGGGGGAGCCCGCGGACCTCGAACCCGAGGTCGGTCGTGTCGACGGCCTCGTAGGCGGCTACCGTCGCGTCCGGTTTCGCGACGGCGTCGATGGCCCCGGGGTCGTAGTGGTCGGGGTCGTCGTGGGTGATGAGGACGACGTCGCCGTCGCCCGGCGCCCCGTCGAGTACCTCCGACCAGGGGTCGATGTAGACGACGGCGTCGCCGGTCTCGATGCGGACGCTCGCGTGACCGAGCCGTTCGAACTGGAGTCCCTCGTGGTCGACTGGCATGGTCGCACCTACGTCCGGCCGGGGCATATACTCCCCGCCGGTCACTTCGACAGCCGGTCGAAGGCCGCCCACGATTCGTCGGTGTCCGGCGGGTCGGTCGCCTCGCCGTCGACGTACAGCCCCGACCCCTCGCGGACCCGCCCGGCGACCGCCGCCGGGGTCCCACGGTCCCGGAGTGCGTCGACGACCGCCGTTGCGTCCCCGGCGTCGACCGCGGTCAACAGCGTCCCGCAGCTAGTGACGCGCCAGGGGTCGACGCCGACCGCGTCACACACCGGTTCGACGCCGTCACCGACCGGGGTCGCCGCCGTGTCGAGGTCGACCCGCACGCCGGCCCCGTCGGCCATCTCTGCCAGGCCACCGACGACCCCGCCTTCGGTCGCGTCGTGCATCGCGGTCACGCGGCCGGCGTCGTGAGCCGCCAGGGCGTCGGCCACGCCCGCGATGTCGTCGACCCGCTCCTGTGCGGTCGCGACCGTCTCGGCCGGCAGGTCCAGTTCGTCGGGAAACAGGGTCGCGAACAGCCCGGTGACCTCCGCGGCGGGGCCCGTCGAGACAACCAGGGCGTCACCCGGTCGTGCGCCGTCGGGCCGGACGACCTCGTCGGGGTCGCCGACCCCGATGGCCGTCGCTGCCCCGACCCAGGAACTCCCGACGCCCGGGTAGTAGCCGGTGTGGCCCGAGACGACCGCCACGCCGAGGTCGCGGGCGTGTGCGTCGATCCCCCGCCAGACACCGGCGAAGGTCTCCTCCCCGAACGACTGCGGGAGGGTCAGGCTGACCGTGACGTGCGAGGGTGGGACCCCCGAGACCGCCACGTCCACGAGGACGATATCGAGTGCGAGCCGGCCGGCCCGCTCGTTGCCCAGGGCGGGCAGAAAGGAGAGGGGGTCGGTCGCGGTGACGACCGCCTCTCCGCCGGCCTCGAAGACGCCGAAGTCGACGCCGGCCTGCGGCCCGACGGTCACGTCGTCCCGGTCGGCGCCCAGGCGCGGTGCGATGAGGCGCTCGAAGGTCTCGGCGTCGACCTTGCCGAGGCGGTCCTCGGTCACGCCCGCTCACCCCGGTGGACGGCTGTCACGTCTCACCACCCGGGTCCACGACGGTGACACGTCCGGGGTCGACCCCAAGCGTGACGGTGCCGTCTGGAGCCGTGTCGCCGGTCGTTTTGACCAGCAGAGTCCGGTCGCCCCACCGGCAGTGCAGCCGGTAGGCGTCGCCGAGGAACTCGCTGGTCTCGACGGTCGCCTCGAGGGTCGGCCCGGTCGGGCTGTCGGGGTCGACCGCGAGGGCCTCCGGCCGGACCGACAGCAGGGCGTCCGTTCCGGGGGCGAGGTCCAGCCCCGGGAGGACCAGCCTCCGCCCGTCGACGGTCACCCGCGGTGGGTCCCCCTGCCCGACCGTGGCCTCGAAGAGGTTGTTGTCACCGACGAACTCCGCGACGAAGCGAGTCGCCGGCTCGCGGTAGACCGTCTCCGGCGGACCGACCTGCTCGACGCGGCCGTCCGCGATGACCGCCACGCGGTCGCTGACCGCCAGCGCCTCGGCCTGGTCGTGGGTGACGTAGACCGTCGTGATACCGAGCTCCTGCTGCAGCGAGCGCACCACCACCCGGAGGCGCTCCCGCAGGCGGGCGTCGAGCGCCGACAGCGGCTCGTCGAGCAGGAGCACGTCGGGGCCGGGTGCGAGCGCGCGAGCCAGCGCGACCCGCTGCTGTTGGCCCCCTGACAGCTCCCCGGGGTCGCGCTGGCCCATGCCCGCCATGTCGACGAGGTCGAGCAACTCGTCGACGCGCTGGTCGGGCGAGACGTCCCGAGGCGGGTCCCGGAACCGGAGCCCGTAGGCGACGTTCTCCCGGACGGTCATGTGCGGAAACAGGGCGTAGTTCTGGAAGACGATGCCGATGTTTCGCTGCTCGGGCGGACGGCCAGCCGCGTCCTCGCCGCCGATCTCGACGGCGCCGGCGTCGGGCGTCTCGAAGCCGGCAACCGTCCGGAGCGTCGTCGTCTTCCCACACCCCGAGGGGCCGACCAGCGTGAAGAACTCCCCGTCCTCGACCGACAGGGAGACGTCCGCCAGCGCAGGGACGCCCCCGAAGGTCACCGAGACGTCCCGGAGGGTGACCGCGGTCACAGTTCCCACCGCCCGCCCAGGCGGTCGATCGCGACGAAACTCAGCCCGGTGACTGCGAGCAGGACCGTCCCCATCGCGGTCGCCGGCCCCAGGTTGGGACCGAGCGAGCGGTTCCCGACGTAGCGTTCGAGCGCGACCGGCATGGTGTAGCTGTCGGTCCCCTCGGCGAGTAAGACCGTCGAATCGAACTCGCCGACGCTGATCGCGAAGGCGAAAGCCGCCCCGGCGAGGACGGCGGTCGCGACCAGCCGGAGTTCGACGTCGAGCAGCGCCCGCAGCCGACTCGCCCCCAGCGAGCGGGCGGCGTCGTGGTACCGGGAGTCGAGCCCGCCCAGCGCGGGCGCGACGTTGCGCGTCACGAACGGGTAGGCCGCGGCGGCGTGGGCGAAGACGACCGCGACCGGACCGGCCGCAGTCAGCCGGTAGCCGAACAGCACCGTCCCGAAGACCATCGTCTGGAGGAGCCCGAGTCCGACGACGATCCCGCTGACCGCGAGTGGTGCGCTCAGCACTGTCTCGGCCAGCCGCGACCCCCGTCCCCCGCGGGTCGCGACGACGGCGACGACGACCCCCATCGGGACCGCGAGCAGGAGCGTCCCGGCGCCGTACACCAGCGAGTTGACGACCGCCGGCAGCGGTCTGGCCGTCCCGGCGGCTGTCGAGGCCTGCTGGGCCAGCAGGAACTCGTAGTATGCAGTGGTGAGCGAGCCGTCGGGGGCGGTGACACTCTCCAGCAGCAGGCTGACCAGCGGCCCGAGGAAGACGACCGCGGCGACGACGGCGTAGCCGGCCAGCGCGAGCCGGACCGGGCTCCCGAGGGTCGCCCACCCGGTCGTGAGCGGCTTTCGCGGCAGGGACTGTCCGGCGCCGGTCGTCGCGCGCTGGCGGGCCTCGTACCGGAGGTAGAGATACATCAGCCCCAGCGAAACGAGCGTCTCGAGCGTCGCGAGCGTGGCCGCCTCGCTCAGGTCCAGTGCCTGCACGCGGGCGTAGACCCACACCTCGACGGTCGCCAGCTCGAGCCCGCCCAGTGCCAACACGATCGGGAACGACATGAACGTGAACACGAACGTCAGTAGCGCGGCCGTCAGCAGCGCGGGGCGGATGGCCGGCACCACCACGTCCAGAAACGCCCGCAACGGCGGCGCACCCATCGCACGGGCGCTCTCGACCTGCCGGCGGTCGACCGACTCCCAGGCGGTCGCGACCAGCCGTATCACCAGCGGCGCGTTGTAGAAGGCGTGTGCGACCACGACGGCCTCGAGCGTGAAGACTACCTCGACCGGGCCGAGGCCGACGGCCCCGAGCACGTCGTTGAGCACGCCGGTCTGCCCGAACATGGCCAGGAAGCCGACCGCGACCAGGATCGACGGGAGCACGAACGGGACGATCGTCAGCGAGCGCACCGTCTCGCGGCCGCGGAAGTCGTACCGGGCGAGCAGGTACGCCCCCGGGAGCCCGAGCGCGACGCTCGCGAGCGTCGAGAGCGCCGCCTGGTAGGCGGTAAAGCCAAAGAGCCCGAACGCGACCGGGGGGGCTCCGGCATCGACCCACGCCAGGACCCCGGCGGGAACGCCGGCGGGGTCGACAACGAGGTGGTGAACGACGCCGGTGTAGAACGGGTCCCCGAGCACCGACGCCAGCGGGTCGAGCGTGAGGCGGCCGGCGTCGAGCACCGCCTCGGCGAAGACGGTCGCGACGGGGTAGTAGAAGACGACCGCGATGACGACGAGCGTCCCCGCGACTGCCGCGGGCAGTGCCGCCCGCTCGAGCCACCGGCTGGGTGCCATCCTGTCGGTCAGTTGCCGACGACGCGACGGGCCCACGCGTCCGTCCACTCGTCGACGCTGCCCTGTAGCTGGTCGTACGTGAACGTGACCGCGTTCGGGGGCTCCTTGGCCAGCTCCGAGAACGTCTCGTCGAGCTGGGCGTCGGTGACCGCCGGGAACTGGACGTTTCGTTCGGCGACCTGTCCCTGGTGGTCGGGCTGGAGGACGAAGTCCATGAACAGCCGCGCCAGCGCGGGCTGGTCGGTGTCGGCAAAGCGGGCCATCGTCTCGGGGTTGGCGTACCCCTGGTCCTCGATGAAGCCGATCTGGTGGCGCGTCAGGTCCGCGTCGGCACCGTAGAACACCTGGTCGGTCGAGTAGGAGACCACCATCGGCGCCTCCTCGTTCATGTAGGCGTTGTAGGCCGGCTGCCAGTCGTCGAGGATGGTGACTCCGTTCTCGACCAGCGAGTCCCAGTAGTCGAGGTAGCCGTCCTCCCCCTTGGCGTCGATCGTCCACAGCAGGAAGGCCTGTCCCGGGTCGGACTGCTGGGCGTTCTGGGTGATGAGCGTGTTCTCGTAGGCGGGTTCGAGCAGGTCGTCGAAGGTCTCGGGCGCCTCGATAGCGCTCTCGTCGTAGACCAGGCTGATGTAGCCCGTGTCGTAGGGGACGGCTCGCCCCTCGGGGTCGATCTCGAGGTCGGATTTGACCATATCGGCCCGGTCGAGGGAGTCCCTGCTGTGCATGAACAGCGCGTCCTCGAGCTGTTCGTCCGCGCGAACCAGGTCGTCCGTGTTGACCCCGACGTAGAGGTCCGCGTCGATCGACGCCCCCGACTGCTTGCGCTGGATGTACTGGTTGACGCCGTTCGACGGCGTGGTGAACTCGACGGTGACGCCGGGGTACTCGTCCTCGAACGCCGACTTCAGGTAGGTGCCGGCGGCACCCTCGCCGGTGAACGAGTCGTAGGTCGCGACCCGGAGCGTGCCGCCGGGCGTCCCGTCGGTGGTCGCTCGCTGGGTACGCGTCGGTTCGCCGCCAGCCGCGTCGTCGTCGGGGGCCTCGCTCTCGGTCGACCCGTCGTCGGCCGGTGTCGCCGAACAGCCTGCGAGCGC
>JAZKSZ010000079.1:0-9544 GCA_036625795.1 Haloarculaceae archaeon | reverse complement strand
GCCGGCCCTGGTGCTGGCGCCGGTCCCGCCGGCGACGGCGAGGAGTACGTCGACGCCGACTTCGAGGACGTCGAGGACGAGGACGACGAAGAGGAGTCCTCGGCCTGACTCCACCCCGGTCGCACGACCCCCGAGCCGTCGGCGGGGACAGCCCGGACGCGAACAGAGTTTTCGCCGCGCCACCCGCCAAAACGTGACGCCAGAGCGACATTCGAGCCGGAGACTGCGTCACTCGCCGTGGATCTGCTCGCCGCGGTGCAGCCGGCGGGCAATGGTAACGGTCTGCTCGGACTCGCGGCGGGTTGGCGAGTGGGCAGCCAGGTACCGGGAAGTGGCGATGAGTGGGAGTCGCCGCCCCTGTTCCCCGGAGGCCCGCTCTGCGCGTCTGACCGCCGCCTCGACGTTCTGGAGGGTGTGGAACTGCGGGTCCTCCCGGAGCACGCCCTCACCGAGCGCGCGGACGAGCGAATGCCAGTCCCCGCCGACCCCGAAGTGCTCGGCGGCGAGCCGGCCGGCCTCGTCGACGCGGCCCTGCTCGTCGAAGGTGTCGAGGAGGTCCGCCCTGACCTCCCTGGGCTCCCGACCGGTGTCCTCCGGCTCCGGGACCGGTGCCGGTGGCTGGTTGAGAAACCGGTCCAGGTACACTGACATCGCGCCGTCGACGGCCGGCCGGTAGGCCTCAGTAGCATCTGTCCGGCGGGCGAGTTCGTGGGCGGCGTTGGCGTAGCTGAACGTGTGGTGGACGGTGTTCCAGTCCCGGAACTCGTTGCTGGTGCCGAAGCGGGCGACCCGCAGGGTCGCGGCGCGGGCGACGGCGTCGGTGAGCTGGACTGCCGTGGCGCCTTCCCGGACGGCCTCTCGCAGCGCGTCGGTGATGACCTCGGGATCATCGCTGAGGAGGCGCTCCACGAACCCCGTGGGGCGGGTCCACTCCCGCCCCTCCGCGGCGGCGACGAGGTCCGGCAGGGCGTCCTGCACTTCGAAAGCGAGCGCGGCCACGTCGACCGGCTGGCGCCACTCCGAGCGCTCCTCTGCGCGGTTTGCCTCGGTGAACTGCTGGACTGTCGCCGCGAGGACGTCCTCGGCGCGGTTCCAGCCGACGTGGTCCAGCGTTTCGCAGGCCTTGTTGACGAAATCCAGCGTGTGGCTGGCGTTCAGGTAGAGGTGGTCAGTCGCCGCCGCGAGCAGTATCTCGACCACCTCCTCCGGGTCGAGGACGGCGACGGCCGTCCGGAGACACCGCTCGGCCCCGTCGGCGTCCCGCACCTCGCAGGTCTCGCGGAACCACGACTTCAGCCGCGCCTTCGAGAGGTCCTCGTTGCCCAGCGCGTACTGGTCGAAGCGGGGCGGCTCGCCGGCGCAGTTGGTTGCCACCTCGGAGGCCCCGACGTGCATCGCCCGGAGCTTCCCGTCGTGGTCGAGATGGCTGTAGAGGTTCGCTGCGACGCCGAGCGTGGTGAGCCCGCGGCCCCACCCGGCCGAGCGGTAGTCGACGCCGAAGTCGAGGGCGGTCTCGACCGGTGTGGCGAAACCCTCGCCGAGGTCGTCGAGCTTGATGACGGCCTTGGCCATCACCAGCGAGAGCGTCTCCTGCATCCCGTCGACCAGCCGGTTGCGCCAGTGGGTCTCCGCCGGGACTTCCCGGGGCGGGTCGGGGTCGACACGGACCTCGCCGTCCGCGACCTCGACGGGGTAGGTTTGGACGTCGTCGGCGAAGATGTCGAGGGTGTCCCCGCAGGCCAGCTCGAAGCGCGCGTGGTGCCAGTGGCAGGTGAGCATGCCGTCTTCCACTGTGCCCTCCGAGAGGGGAAAGCCCATGTGCGGACAGCGGTTGTCGACGGCGTAGACCGCTCCCTCGTGGGCGAACAAGGCGATGCTGTGTCCGCCGGCGGAGACGACCATTCGTCCCTTCTCCTGGAGGGTGTCGTGCTCCGCGACGGGGACGTACTCCGATCGCGCCATGTGAACACGTTGCAACGCACGGGTGGTAAAGATTCCCTGCACCGGATCCCTGTACTGTGCCTGATACCCGAGCAGCGACCAAACGGTTAACGCGTCTGAGCGGGTAGAGAAGCTATGGCAACTGGATCCGAGACGGCAGCCGACACGGCGGGTGAGGGACACGTCATCGTCACCCGGAACCCGGCGACGCTCGAGGTCAACGACGAGATCCCGGAGGCGGACGCGGAGGCGGTCGAGACGGCCGTCGCGGACGCAGCCGCGGCACAGCCCGCCTGGGCAGACAGGAGCGTCGAGGAGCGGCTGGCGGTCCTCGAACAGTTCCGTGACCGGTTGCTCGAACGGAAAGAGGAGGTCGCTGAGACGGTCGCCTCGGAGGTCGGGAAGCCACTCGGCGAGGCCATCGGGACCGAGGTCGCGCCCGCGCTCAACGCGGTACAGTTCCTCGGTGACCGGGGCGGGGACCTCCTCGCGGAGGAGGTCCCGCTGGGCGCGCTGGAGTCGGTCGGCGAGAGCACGGTCTACCGGGAGCCGGTCGGGGTCGTCGGGATGATCACCCCCTGGAACTACCCCTTCGGGATCCCCGCTTCCGAGGTCGTGCCGACGCTGTTTGCGGGCAACGCCGTCGTGCTCAAGCCCGCCGAGGAGACGACGCTGACTGCCTTTCTGTTGCAGGACCTGCTCGAGGAGGCGGGGTTACCGGCGGACCTGCTACAGGTCGTCCCCGGCCGCGGCGAGGTGACGGGCCAGGCACTCGCCGAGTCCGGCGTCGACCACCTCTCTTTCACCGGGAGTACCGAGGTCGGCAAGCACCTCCGGGAGGTCTGTGCGGGGACGGCCACCACGGTCTGTCTGGAGTGTGGCGGCAGCGACCCGGCGATCGTCATGCCGGACGCGAACCTGGACCTGGCCGCCGACGGCATCCGCTGGGCGCGGTTCGCGAACGCGGGCCAGTCCTGCGCGGCCGTCAAGCGCGTCTACGCCCACGTGGCCATCGAACCCCGGCTCAGGCGGTTGCTCGTCGAACGTGTCGAGAATCTCCGCGTCGGCGCCGGCGACAGCGACGAGGGCGTCGTCGAGGTCGGCCCGCTGATCAGCGCGGAGGCCGTCGAGCGGTTGCACTCCCAGGTCGAGCGCTCCGTCGAGATGGGTGCGGAGGTGCTGACCGGTGGCGAGCCGCTGGACCGCGAGGGCCACTTCTACGCGCCGACGGTCCTGACGGGCGTGACCGACGAGATGCCGGTCGTCCGCGAGGAGACGTTCGGCCCCGTCCTCCCGGTGATGTCCTACGCGGACATCGACGACGCCGTCGAGCGGGCCAACGACACCCCCTACGGCCTGACGGGCAGCGTCTGGACCACGGACACCGAGCGCGGCGAGCGGGTGGCACGCCGGATCGAGGCGGGGACAGTGACGGTCAACGAGCACCTCTACACCTTCGGGCTGCACGCGACGCCGTGGGGCGGCTACAAGGACACCGGAGGGGACTTCTCGAACGGGCGGTGGGGGATCGAGTCGGTCACCCGGGCCAAGCACGTCCACGTCGCCGAGGGTGAAACGGGGCTCCGTACGGGACGGTTCAGCGACCTGTGGTGGTTCCCCTACGACGAGGACACCCCCGAGATGCTCGGGAAGGCGATGGAGGTCATGTACGGGTCGAGCGTGGCGAGCAGGCTGAGCAACGCACCGTCGGTGCTGAAGGCGGTATTGGGCGGCCGGTAGGCGTGGCGACCCGGCGAGCAGACGGTCTCGGCGGTCGCAAGCCCGGCTCCAGCGGGATACCGTCCCGGGCCGCCAACCCGGACGGTTTTAGTGTTGGAACCGGCTACACCGGGATAACTGATGACGGAGGACTTCTACGACATCCTCGGCGTTTCGCGGGACGCCTCCGACGAAGAGATCGAGGAGGCCTACCGGGAGAAGGTCCGGGAGTACCACCCGGACGTCAGCGACGACCCCGACGCCGAAGAGAAATTCAAGAAGGCAAAGACCGCCAAGGAAGTCCTCACCGACGAGGAGCAGCGCCAGATGTACGACCGGATGGGCCACGAGCAGTTCGTCGAGGCCCAGAAGCGTGGCGCGACGGACACCGACGGTCGGTCTGCCCGCGGCGGTGTGGGCGGCGACCCGTTCGGCGGTGGCGGCCCCTTCGGGAACATGGAAGACATCTTCGAGCAGTTCTTCGGCGGCGGTGGCGGCCGGAGCCGCAACCAGCCACGGCAGGGCCAGGACCTCCGCACGGGGCTGGAGGTCACCCTCGAAGAGGCGTACAACGGTGTCGAGAAGGAACTCACCGTCCGCCGGCCCGAGCGCTGTCCCGAGTGTGACGGGTCCGGTCACCCGCCGGGGACGGACTCCCACACCTGCCCGGAGTGTAACGGCCGCGGCCAGACCACGCAGGTCCAGCAGACGCCGCTTGGCCGGATGCAACAGACCACGACCTGCCGGCGCTGTGAGGGTGAGGGCACCGTCTACGAGGAGACCTGTTCGACCTGTGGCGGCGACGGCATCGTCCGCGAGGAGGCGACGCTGACCGTCGAGATCCCGGCGGGGATCTCCTCGGGGCAGACCCTCCGGATGAGCGGCGAGGGTGCCCCCGGCGAGCGCGGGGCCCGCAACGGCGACCTCCTGGTGGAGGTGGAGGTCGCCGACCATCCCGACTTCGACCGCGAGGGCGACGACCTCTACACCCACGAGCCCGTCTCCTTCCCCCAGGCAGTCTTCGGCGACACCATTCAGGTGGAGACGCTGGACGGGACGGTCGAACTCGAGGTGCCCGCCGGTACCCAGAGCGGCGAGCGGTTCAGGCTTCGCAACAAGGGGATGCCGCGCCTCCAGCGTCGGGGTCAGGGGGACCTGTTCGTCGACGTCCAGGTCGTCACGCCCGAGTCACTGAACGAGGAACAGCGCGAGGCCCTGGAGACGTTCGCCGAGGCCGGCGGCGAGGAAATCGAGGTCGAGCAGGGCTTCTTCGAGAAGATCCGGGACACGTTCTGAGTCCGCGTTCCCCGTCGCCCGCGTGCCACCGGGGGCCCTACCCGGGCCGCCGGCGCAGAGACCCGACGACGAGCGCCGGCCCCACGTAGCTGAGGACGAAGGCAGCGACGGCCGCCGGGAACTGCCCCGCGACCGACAGCACGACGCCGTAGATGCCGGCGAACAGCACCCCGACGACCGCACAGACCCCGGGGGTCAGCGCGACCGCCCCACTCGGGCTGTCGGGGCCGACGCCGTCGAGCGCGGTCGGGACGCCGACCCCGAGTGCGAGCAACAGGACGAAGTCCCCCTGCTCGGCCCCGAAGCCTGCGTGAAAGAGGTAGGCGGCTGGGAGCGCGACGGCGACGGCCGCGAAGATGGCCGCGTTGCGCGTCGTGAGCCACCGCTCGCGGAGCGCGGAGAGCCGTGTGGAGGGCATAGCCGGCACTGCGCGTCGCAAAAAATACCCCGCGGTCGCCACGCGACGGGCTTTTCGCCGCGCAGCCGAAGAGCGGGTATGGAGACAGTCGCCGACCTGGTCGGGGCCGGCAGGGACCGCGACGGCGTCGTCCTCTCGGTCCCGGGCCGGACGACGGACTACCGGTACGACGACTTCTGTACGAGCATCTGGAAGAGCGGAAACCTGCTGCGCCACTACGGCCTGCGGGCGGGCGCGACAGCGACAGTCGCCGTCGGGCCCAAGGATCCAGCCGGCGGTCCCGGGGAGGCTCTGGGGTGGCTGGACAGTGCCGACCCGCTGCTAGGCCTGCTCGGGGCGGCACAGCTGGGTGCGACCGTCGACCTCGACCCCCCTGCAGACGCCGCGGTCGAGGGGCGGGCGTTCCTCCTCCCCGCCGCGTGGGTCGGCGATTACGAGGCCGCGCCGGGAACGTCGGTCGTGGCATACGGCGGGCCACCGGAAGACTCGGGAGTCGTCCACTTCGAGCGCGAGCGCTGGAGCGAGAACCCGATGCAGCCGCCGGACCCCCCCGCCGGAGGCGACAGCCTGCTTTCGGGGTACACTCACGGTGACCTCTTGAGCGCAGCCCGGCAGGTTGCCGAGGAGCACGGGCTGGACGAAGCCGACCGGGTGGCGCTCGCGGCCCCGCTAACGGGGTCGGGCAGGCGCGTCGCCGGAGCGCTGGCTGCGGGTGTGCTCGCGCCGATGGTCGCGGGTGCGGCCGTGGTCGCGACCGGCCCGGCCGTCGGGGTCGGGGCCGACGAGGTGGAGGCGTCGGTTGTCGTCAGTGCGGACGGGGACGTCGACCCCGCCACGGTCGTCGACTGACCTACCGCGCCGTCCGGAACTCGCCGTGTTTCATCCCCAGGAAGAAGGCCACGAACGAGAAGACGACCATCGACGGGAGAACCATCATCGCGACGGTGGACAGTGCCATCGGCGTCATCGCGGGTAGCGCCGCGGTAGCCACGGCGACGATGAGGACGAGCGGGGCGACTGAACGGACGAAGTCGTACTCCATGGTCGTGGTTGGGGGCGAACGCTCAAATACGTTAGTTCATTCCGGCGTCGGCCGGACGAGGTCCGCCAGCGTGACGACGCCCCCGAGCAGCCAGCCGAGCGGAACCGCGATAGCGAACCACAGCAGGACGTAGGCCACGCCCTGGAGGTCGAACTCGGCGACGAGGTAGTCGGTGAGCCCGAACAGGTCCGGGCCCGACTGGACGAACCAGACCGCGAGCGAGTCCGTCCCCGACAGGACGACGTCGGCCAGTGCCGACGAGTAGAGCGCGGCGACCACCGGCGGCAGGAAGATGGCGGTCATGGCGAAGGGGTAGGCCAGGAGCACCGTCGTGACCCGGCCGCCGAACCGCCAGAAGCCATAGGAGAGGCCGGCCGCGACGACGGCGACGGCGCTCGCCGCCAGCACGGCGACGACGCCCCCGGAGACGAAGCTCCCGGGCGCGACGAACCGGACGAGAGCCGACAGCGCACCCCACAGGAGGACGAACAGGAGGAGGACTCCGAGCAGGCCCAGCCGTTCGGCGGTGACGTTCACGCGGCGGCTCTGGAACCGGATGAAGTAACCGAGCAACACGAGCGGGTAGACGAGTGCGACGACCGGGACGCCGACCGCGCTCCACAGCCGGTAGAAGAAGGCCTCCGCGCCCCCGTCCGGGGTCCACTTGCCGAGTACCGTGTCGTCCGCCCCGCGCTGGCGGGGGTAGATGAACTCCATCCAGGTTTCGTGGAGACGGACCAGGTCGATCCTTATCGCGCCGACGAGCCCCTCCTGGGTGGACATGTCCGAGCCTAAATGCGGGGGGGAGTATATGTCTTCGTGTCCGCCGTGGTCCGACCGCGGCGGGAAGCCACACGGTGCGTCACCGTGGCCGGGGCGACCGCCGCGTCAGCCCCAGGCCTCGGGCGCGAAGTCGGGGTTGAGCTGTCGGTCCCGCCGGTCGATGTCGTCGATGCGCCCGACCTCGTCGTCGGACAGCGACAGCGAGAGGCTCTCGAAGTTGTCACGGATGTGGTCCTCGCCGGTCGCCTTCGGAATGGCCGTGACGCCCTTCTCGCGGAGCCACGCGAGGCTGACCTGAGCGGCGCTGACGCCGTGGTCGTCGGCGATGGCAGTCAGCGTGGGGTCGTCGAAGACCTCGCCCCGCTTCAGCGGGGAGTAGGCCACCAGCTCGAGCCCCGTCTCGGCGGCGTACTCCCGGAGTTCCGTCTGGGGAAGCAGCGGGTGCATCTCGACCTGGTTCGCGAAGACCGGCGCGTCGAGGTGCTCGCGGGCCGTCTCGACGTGGTCCGGTTCGAAGTTCGAGACGCCGACCCGCTCGACGGCGCCGTCGTCGTACAGGTCGTCGAACGCCCGCAACGTTTCTGCGGGGTCGTAGTCGCCGGCCGGCCAGTGGACGTACAGCAGGTCGACGTAGTCCGTCCCGAGCCGTTCGAGACTCCGCTCGACGGTCGCGTGGACGTCGTCGTAGGAGAGGTTCGACGTCCAGACCTTGGTTGCCAGAAAGACGTCCTCGCGGTCGACGTCGGCGGCAGCGATCCCTTCGCCGACGGCGTCCTCGTTGCGGTAGGCCTGTGCGGTGTCGATGTGTCGATAGCCCATCTCCAGGGCAGTACGGACGCTCTCGACGCACTGGTCGTGGTCGTCGTTCTCCCAGGTGCCGAGGCCGAGCATCGGCATCCCGTCGGCCCGCGGCACGCTCTCCGGGGTGAGCTCTTGATGCATACGGGCAGCGGTACGGCCGCGGACAGCAAAGCGGTTGCGAAGCCGCCGCGAGCCCCTCCCGATACCGCCCCCGGGGGGCGCCGCCGCAGACGGTAGTTTGATTGCACGGCCTCGCGACACGGCAGATAAATGTCCGGATACGGGGAGTTCAGCGGGGCCATCGACGGCCTGCGGGGGGTCGAGGAAGTCAGCCCGGAGTACCGCCACCGCGCGCTCGAGGTGTACGCCGGGATCCTCGACGAGGGGGACGTGGCACACGCCGTCGAACTGCGGGCAGCCCCCGCGGGAACCGGGCCGGCCGTCGACGACGCCTTCTCGGAGACCGTCCAGTCGTGGTGGTCGGTGTCGGACGCCAGGGGTGTCGTGGACCTGCTGCGCTGGGGGCTCGACCCGCGGCCGTGGGCCCTCGTCGCCGACGACGGCGAGGAGACGCTCGCGACCGCCTGGGAGGCACTCGACGACCAGATTACCACTGACGTCGTAACGGCCGTCGGCGAGACGCTGGCGGCGGCGAGCGCGGAGGGGGTCACCCACGGGAACCTCCGGCCGGCCCACGTCCGACTCCCGGAGAGCGACCCGGCAGCCCGGGTCGACGACTGGGGGCTGGGTCGGGCCGTCGCGGAAGCCGAGGGCGGGACGTTCGTGACCGGGTTCACCGCGCCCGAGCAACTCGAGGACTCGACGGTCGAGGGCGTGGCAGTCGACACGTACGGCCTCGCGGGGCTTGCGTACTTCGCGCTGACCGAGCGGCCGCCCTTTCCCGAGGAGCGGGCAGCAATCCTCGGGGAGCGCCCACAGCCGGTCTCGGAGTTCCGGCCGGACCTGCCCGACGCCGTCGACGACCTCGTGATGCGCGGCCTCCGGAGAGACCCCGACGAACGGCCCGTCGGCCCGGGTGCGTTCGCGGCCGAGTTCGGGGACGCGATGGCCGGCAGAGGGACAGCGGCCGGCGGCACGGCGGCCGGCGGTGCGGCGGCGGGCGGGGCAGCGACCGGCTCATCGGGTGCCACGGCAGGGGCCGACGCGGCTGCTGGGGACGATACAGCCTCCGGCGATGGGAGCACGAGTGACGGTGTCGCCGGAGCAGCAAGCGGCGCGGCAGCCGGCGGCGTCGCCGCAGGCGGTGCAGCGGATACCGGTGGGGCTGACGGCGAGGATACCGGTGGCGGGGCGACCGGTCCTGGCGAGGCTGGCGGCGGACAGCCCCCGGACGATGCCGGGGCCGAGACCCCCGACTCTCCCGTTCCCGAAGAGCCACTCGCCGGATCGGATCCGGGTGGAGAGGACCACTCCGGTCCGCCCGGCGACGAGGGCACCGGCCCGCTGGACGGCGAGGACACCGGGCCGATCGGCGACGAAGACACCGGCCCGCTGGACGGCGAGGACACCGGCCCGCTTGAGGA
>JAZKSZ010000078.1:0-9570 GCA_036625795.1 Haloarculaceae archaeon | reverse complement strand
CGCATCGTCGGGGACGTGCTCGGGGTCGGCGACAACCGGGCCGACCGGGGCGGCGTTGTCGAAGGCCTTGCCGCGCACCCAGTTCTGCTCCTCGCGCTGGTCGTCCCGGTTCGAGACGTCGTTGACGCAGGTGTAGCCCGCGACGACGTCCATCGCCTCCTCCTCGGGTACGTTGCGACACTGCTGCCCGATGACGACGCCCAACTCGGCCTCGTAGTCGACCCGTTCCTTGCCCGCCGGAAGGGGGACCTCACCCCCGTGGCTGGCCAGGGCGTTCGGGCCCTTGAGGAAGAGCAGCGGGCGGTCCGGTAGGTCCGAATCCTGCTCGTCGGCGTGGTCGGCGTAGTTCAGGCCGATACAGACGATCTTCGATGGCTCGACCGGGGGGAGGACGTCGACCGCTGCGGGGTCGTGGGTCCGCCCGGCCGCCTCGATGACGCCGCCGGCGCCGCAGGTCGCAGTGTCTGCCGGTTCGCCGTCGGCGTCGACCCACTCGCCGGTGCGCACGGTGCCCGCGCTGTCGCGGAACCTGACGCGTTTCATACAACCCGTTTCCGGTGGGGGGGATTAGGCGTTTGCGGCTCCGGGTCACCGGCTCCTCCTCCCGGACGGCAGACACCCGGCAGCGGGCGCTCAAATCTCCTGGAACGCTGTCTCGTAGCTGTGATCCATGAGGTCGTCGAGGGTCTCGTTGACCTCCTCGCGTAGCTCCCGGATGCGGTCGGTCAGTTTCTGGTACTCGGTGCTGGAGGTGTGGTCGACGTCCGGGGACGCTTCCAGCGCGGCTCGCTTCGAGGACAGTGCGAACAGTTCGCGGCTGCGCTCGTCGTATTCGGCGCGCTGGAGGAGGATGTCGATGACAGCTTCCAGGTCGGTCTGTGAGACCGGCTTGGTCAGGTAGTCGTCGAAAGGCATGTCGACGATGTCCGCCGCCGGGTCGACTGCCGTGAGCATCGCTACCTGCGGGTCGTAGCCGCGGCCACGGAGTCTCCTCAGGACTTCGTCGCCGGCCATCCCCGGCATCCGGCGGTCGAGAAATACGATGTCGACAGACTCGTCGACCGTCTCGAGGGCCGTCTGTCCGTCACTCGCGGTCCGCACGTCACAGTAGTCCGACAGCCAGAGTTCGTACACTTCGACCAGGTCCGGCTCGTCGTCCACGAGCAACACGCTTGGCTCCTCATCCATGTCCATCATCTCTGGTAGCGTTCTCAATTTGTTCGGGGTTGGGAGTCACATAAACCCACGCAGCATTACGAGGTCTGAAACGGAGCAGGCGGCCCGGGGCCGCGGCCGCCCGCTGGGTTCTTACACTCCGGGCTGCCAATAGCGGACATGTCCTTCAACCCCGGTGCCGTCTCGACAGTCACCTTCGACTCCTACAGCACGGTCGTGGACGTGGACGCGGCCGAGAAGGCCCTCGGGGAGCGCCTCGACCGCGACCCGGCGCCGGTCTCGCGGCTCTGGCGCTCCCGGTCGCTGATGTACACGATGATCGGGAACTTCGTCGATGCCTACCAGCCCTTCTACGAGATGAACCGGGACGCGCTGACCTACGCGCTCGAGGTCTACGGCGTCGACGTCCCCGCCGAGGAGCGCGACGAGATCCTCGCCGTCTACCACGAACTCGACGTCTTCGAGGACGTGCGAAGCGGGATGGAGCGGCTCCGGGACGCCGGCTACCCGCTCTACGTCGTCTCGAACGGCAACCCCGAGATGCTCGCCTCGATGGTCGACCACGCCGGCATCGGGGACCTGCTCGAGGACACGGTCAGCGCGGACGAGGTCGAGACGTTCAAGCCACACCCCGAGATCTACCGCCACGCCGCCGCACGGACCGGCACGCCGGTCGACGAGATCGTCCACGTCAGCGCCGGCCAGTTCGACATCGCCGGCGCAGTGCACGCCGGGATGCAGGGCGCCTGGCTCAACCGGGAGGAACGCCCGCGGGAGGTGTTCGGCCCCCAGCCCGACACCGTCGCCGACTCCATCCACGAGGTCGCCGACGCCCTAGAGTAACTGCAGCAGCCACCGCCCGGAGTGGCCGACCAGCAGGGCGGAGCCAAGCAGCAACAGCGTGCCGATGACCGCCTGCTCGCGGGCCGACCGCCGCGGCCCGGTCGCGCCGCGTCCGAGCCCGCTGTCGAGTTCCGGGTCCAGGTCCGCTTCCGAAAGTTCACCAGGAGCGCTCGCTGTCGGCTCCGCCCCTTGCCAGCGGCGGTACGCTCGAAGACACCACAGGCCGCCGGTCCGGAGCCCGAGCAGGCCTGCGACGAGGGGGAGTCCGAAGAAGAGAAAGACCGCCCAGAGGTCGAGTGAGGGAGCCATCGAGTGTCGTTGTGACGGGAGCGGGGAATGGCTTGCGACCCGCAACGGTCGACGGGAGCGTTTTGCGTCTCCGGGCCCAACGGTGGGTATGCCGGAGATCGACCCCGACACCCTGCTACCGAGCCCGCGAATGCGCGACCAGGCCCGCGAGGGCGAGGTGACGCAAGTCCACCGCGGCCAGCAGTACGCCGAGGAGGGTGACACCTTCAGCATCGACGGCGAGACCTTCGAGGTCGTGGACGTGCGCGAGCGGAAGCTGGGCGACATGACCGACGAGGATGCCCGCCGCGAGGGTGCACGGGACCTGGAACACTACCGGGAGATCCTCGACCGTGCCCACGACAACTTCGAGTGGGACGACGACAGCGACGTCGTGTTGCACCGGTTCGAAACACAGTAGCCCGTGCAGGGAGCGTAGCGACCGAACCGGACCTGTCTTCGAACCCCGGGAGTCGCAGCGGTCCGGGCTGACCGACCGTCTCCATCCGGTTCGAAGCGCGGTAGCCTGCGGGGGAGCCAGGCGACCCACCCCGCCGGCGAACGCCACCGCCAGCCCGGCGACGGTGACCCCCAGCAGGTCGAACTCCTCGCGGATCGCCTTCGACGAGCCGACGAGCGCGAACGCCACCAGCCCGACCGAACGGTTTTTTCCCGGGCGCGGGCAACCGACGGGCGATGAACGCACTCGTGGTCGGCGCCGGCGAGATGGGGCGGTGGCTCGCCGACGTGCTCGGCGACGCGGGCTTCGAGGTCGCGGTCGCGGACGCCGACCCGGATGTCGCGGCGGCGGCGGCGGACGCGCTCGAGGTCCGGGCCGCCCCGGTCGAAGGCGATGAGCGCTTCGACCTGGTCTGCGTCGCGGTGCCGATCCCCGCCGCGGTCGGCGCGCTCGCCGCGGCCGCCCCGCGGGCCGACCGGGCGTTGCTCGACGTCACGGGGACAATGGCCGACCCCGTGGCCGCGATGCGAGAGCACGCTCCCGACCGCGAGCGTGTGAGTCTCCACCCGCTCTTCGCGGCCGACGCGGAACCCGGCAACGTGGCCGTCGTCCCGGACGCCACCGGGCCCGTCACGGACACGGTCCGGGAGACGCTCGCCGAGCGGGACAACCACCTCTTCGAGACCACCCCCGAGGAACACGACCGGGCGATGGAGACCGTCCAGGCGCGCGTCCACGCAGCCGTGCTCGCTTACGGGCTCGCGGCCGAGGAGGTGCCCGAGGAGTTCCACACGCCGGTCTCGGCCGGCCTCGCGGAGCTCGTCGAGCGGGTGACCGACGGCGATCCCGGCGTCTACGCCGACATCCAGGCGGCCTTCGGCGGCGCGGCGGACGTCGCCGAGGCCGCACGCCGGGTCGCCGAGGCCGACCGGGAGACCTTCCAGCAACTCTACGAGGACGCATGAACGCGGACCAGCGCCAGGGCGTCCTCGACAACGCCCGCTACCTCCGGCAGGTCCGGCCGCTCGACCCCGAGGAGATCGCCGAGTACGTCGAGGGCCGGCCCCACCCCGCAGCGGTCCGGCAGGTGCTCCGGGAACACGCCGTCGAGTTGCGCCTCCTCGAACGCGAGGACGGGACCTTCGCTCCCGTCGAAAACCGACAGATAGACGCCACCTTCGACGGTATCGAGGCAGTTCCGGAGCGGTACGCCAGCCGCCTCGAGGACCTGCTCGTCGACGAATTCGGCCCTGGCTGGCCGGACGGGGAGTCCGGCGACCGCCTGCGCGAGCGGGTCCGGGCGTTCAAGTCCAGCTACCTCCACGACGAGTCAGTCGAGTACGACCGTCTGACGGCGCTCGGCTACGCCATCTATCACCTGCCGGCCTACTACGCGGCGGTCCAGCACGTCCTCGCGGAACTCGCGGCGGACGGGCTGCTCCCCGCAGAGCTTCGCGTGCTCGACGTCGGGGCGGGCGTTGGTGGGCCGGCACTCGGCCTCCACGACCTCCTGTCGGAGGGGTCACTGGTCGACTACCACGCCGTCGAGCCGAGCGCGGCGGCCGACGTGCTGACCGAGCTGCTGGAGGAGACCGGCCGGAACTTTCACACGACGATCCACCGCGAGCGCGCCGAAACCTTCGAGCCCGGGAGCGAGGGTCCCGTCGACCTCCTGCTGTTCGCGAACGTCCTCTCGGAGCTGGACGACGCCCCCGGTGTCCTCGGGCGGTATCTCGACGCGCTGGCGACGGAGGGGACAGTGGTGGCGCTTGCCCCGGCGGACCGCGAGACGGCCATCGGCCTCCGGGAGGTCGAGCGCGCGGTCGAGCGGGAGGCGGGTGCGACCGTCTACGCGCCGACGCTGCGGCTCTGGCCCGACGAGCGCCCTGCCGGGGAGTGCTGGTCGTTCGACCGCAAGCCCGACGTCGAGACTCCGGCAGTCCAGCGCCGCCTCGACGAGGGCGAGCGGAGTGATGCCGCGACGCGCCCGGACGGCCGCTCGTCGGGCGACGGCGAGTTCGTCAACGTCGACGTCCAGTACGCCTACAGCCTCCTCCGGACGGACGGCCGCGAGCGGGTCGCGTTCACGCCCGACCCCGACCGCGTGGCGAAGATGGCCGACAGCGAGACCCACGTCACCGACCGGGTCGACTGTGTTGGGGTCAAGCTCAGCCACGACCTCGGCTCCGGCAACCCGCTCTTTCTGGTTGGCGACGGCAGCGAGCAGGTTGACCACTTCGCCGTCCTGACCGAACCGACGACGCTGAACCGGACGCTCGAGGCCGCCGACTACGGCGCTGTCCTGTGGTTCGAGAACGTGCTCGTGCTCTGGAACGACGACGAGGAGGCGTACAACCTGGTCGTCGACGGCGAGACGGTCGTCGACCCGGTCGCCCGGTAGACTGTCGTCTCCCCTCGCCCGGCAACCGACAGGAGTACCCTTTTGCGCCTTCCGACCACAGCGGCCCCATGGACGACCCCACGATCCTCCTGACCAACGACGACGGGATCGACGCCGCCGGGATCCGGGCGCTGTACGACGCGCTCGGCGAGGTCGGCGACGTGACGGCTGTCGCCCCCGCGAACGACCAGAGCGCGGTCGGCCGGGCGCTCTCCTACTCCGTGACGGTCCACGAACACGACACCGGCTACGTCATCGAAGGGACGCCCGGCGACTGCGTGGTCGCGGGCCTGGAGGCACTCGTCCCCGACGCCGACATCGTCGTCGCGGGCTGTAACGAGGGGGCCAATCTCGGCGCGCACACGCTGGGCCGGTCCGGAACGGTCAGCGCGGCCGTCGAGGCGACCTTCTTCGACGTGCCCGCTGTCGCCGTCTCGATGTACTACCCCGTCGAGAAGGACATCACCCTCGCGGAGGTCGACCTGGATTCCGACCTGTTCGCCGAGGCCCAGCGGGCCGCGACCTACCTCGCCGAGCACGCGCTCGGCGCGGGCGTCTTCGACCAGGCCGACTACCTGAACGTGAACGCGCCGGTTCCCGAGCGCGCGACCGGGGAACTGCGCGTCACCCGCCCCTCCGAGGTGCACATGCTCGAGGCCCGGAAAGACGGCGAGGACATCGAGCTGACCGACCCCATCTGGGAGCTGATGTCCGATGGCGAGGTCCCCGACCCCGAGGGGACCGACCGCCGGGCGGTGCTCGACGGCCACACCAGCGTCTCGCCGCTGACCGCGCCCCACACGACCGAACACCACGAAGCACTCGACGCGCTGGCCGAGACGTACAACTGAGCGACGGCCGCCGATGGAGGCTGTCGACTCCTCATCCCGGCGCGGGTCTCAGTCCTCGAAGCCCTGGCCGTAGCTGTTGACTACCTCCGCGACCGTCACCTCGTAGGCGTCGTACCACTCCTCCCACCGGCGCTTGGCCTCCAGATGGTCGTCGTGCTCGGCGAATGCCGCGAGCGCCTCTGTCGAGTCCCACCGGTATGTGACCAGCACTTCCTCGCCGTCGACTGACTCCCAGGTGCGCCGCCCTCGATAGCCCGGCGTCGACTCCGCGGCGGCCTCGACGGTCGCGTTGAGGTCACGGAACTCCTCGTCGAACTCGTCGGGCCGGAGCCGGAAGGTGACCAGGTACACCCGAGTGACTGTGTCAGCCCGGCTGAAAACCCTTGCTAGCGGGACTCCCGCTGCTCGACCTTGTTCAGCTCGATGAGCAGCCGGAAGATGGCTTTGACGAGGTTGGCGTCGACGTCGAACCGTTCGGCGTTCTCGCCAGCCCGGTCCATCACCTGCTGTTCCTGCTGCTCGTCGGTGGTCGGCAGCCCCTGCTCGGCTTTCACCTCGGCGATGGTGTCGGCGACGTAGGTGCGTCGCGCGATCAGTTCCACGATCTCGCGGTCGATCCCGCGTATCTCCCTGCGCAGTTCCTCAAGGGTCATCTCCTCGGGCTTTGGGTCGCTCATTGGTCTCGTCCTCGTGGTTGCTCCGGGTGCTGTTCGCTCATACCACTCGTGTCCCCCTGGTCTGTGTGGTCGTCAGCCAGGTCGTGCCGTCGTACTCCGCCCACCGCTCGGACACCTCCTCCAGCGCCTCCCGCGTGCCGACTGCGGTGTAGCTCGGCCCCGTTCCGGACAGCGAGACGCCGGCGACACGTTCCATCGCGGCGACTACCGGGTCCGCAGAGAAGTCCAGTGCGGCGCAGAAGGCCAGCCCGTTGACGGTCATCGCGGTCCCGAACTCGCCGTCGAGTGCCAGCTCCGCCACCAGGTCCGCGACCGGCGCGACCTGCCGACAGCGGGTCACGTCCGCGTCGGCGCTGTAGGCCCGCTCGGGCGGCGTGTAGACCAGCACGTCCCACTCGCGCTCCGCTCGCGCGAGCAGTTCGTCGGTCGTGTTGTCGGTGACCGTCACCCCGCCCAGCATCGACGCGCTCGCGTCGTCGAAGGCGCCCGTCACTGTGACTCCCGCGTCGCGGGCGGCCTCGACGCCGACCCGGGCGGCTTCCTCCCGCGTCACGTCGTCGGCCGCGTCCAGGGCATCGAGCGTCGCCAGCACGGTCGCGTTCGCGGCGGCGCTCGAGGATTTCAGCCCCGAGGCCATCGGCACGTCGCTCTCGGTGTGGACGGTCCCGCCCTCCCCGTCGCCGAAGCGGTCGGTGACCCGCGCGAGGCAGGTCTCGACGAGTTCGGTATCCGCGTCGGGTTCCCCGGCGACCGTCCCCTCGACGTCCGCGCCGGCGGCAAGCTCGACCGTCGCCGTCGTGTACTCGTCGATGGCGAAGGCGGAGCCGCGGCCGTTTGCGAGTGCGTTCAGGACTGTGCCCGCCGCGGGCGCCGCTGCCTGGCCCTCCATCGTGGGTATCACTCCCGCGGCGCGGTATTTCACCGTTGCGGAACCGGGCCCGACAGTGGGCGCGACCTGGCTCCCGGCCGGTGCGGAACGCACATGGTTTCCCCCGCCGAATGGCGGACCGTGCCAACCGACGCCGAGGAGGAGGCCACGGAGGGGGCCTCCGACCCTGATGACGGACCTGCAGGGCAGTCCGGCGAGGGCGAAGCGCTGCGCCGCCAGCAGCTGTTCGTCGGGACTGCCGTCGCCTCGCTGAGCGGGATGGCCGTCGTCGTGGCGGGCCTCCAGCAGTTCCCCGGCGTGACGCCGGTGGTCCCCTTTGGCGTCGGCATGGTCACGACCGCCGCGACCTTCGCAGTGGTCTACGCCAGCATCTTCGGGGAGTGAGGACAGGGTCCTGGATGCCTCGACATGGACGCTGTTTTAGGGGCCGACAGCAAACAGTCGGCTATGCAGGGACGATCCGAGGTCGCGCCGGACACGCTGCCCGTCGAGCTCCAGGAGGACGGCGTGCTCGTCGAGTACACCGACGGCCGGGAGGTGTTCTACCGCGGCGTGCCCGAGAAGGTGTCGGGGACGCTCGCGACGCCGCCCGGGAAGGACGTCCACGTGCTCGTCACCGACGCCTCCGACACCCAGGGGGTGCTCGTCTACGTCAACGAGCGCAAGACCGAGGACGGGATCCTGGAGGACACCGGCGTCGGCCGGGTGTTGCTCGACCGCGAGGAGCGGTCGACTGTCTTCCCCGGCGTCGTCGTCGCGGACGTGGGCAACGGGCTGCGGGTCGAGGTCGAGGTCGAAGACCCGGCGGTCGTCGACGGCCGCGTGTTCGTCTTCGCGGAGGACGGAATGAGCGAACACGCCTACGAGGTCGTTCCAGGAGAGGCAAACGAGGAGTGACGCAGCGGGGCCGGCGCCGGAGACGAGTCCCGGCTCCTGCTTACTGGATGTAGGAGGGGTCTGCGTCCTCACCCTCGCAGTTCTCCTCGTGCTGTTTCGCGTCCTCCTTGTTGTCGAACATGAGACCGCACTCCTCACACTCGTACCACGTCATGTCGTCGCGCGTGGTGGTCGAGACCATGTGTGACTGTCGACTGGCGGCGAGTAAATAGATTTCTCCGACTCTGTTGGACCCCTCAAACGCTGATGAGTTTCAGCAGCCGTCCTGAATAGAGGGCGCATATGTCACATCCTGGCCACCAGTTTCCAAATACCGAGAACTTCAACTGGGATATATGCCGAAACGTAGTTAACAATCAAATATGGTGGAAAATATCCTGGTCCCGGTAGACGATTCGGACCCGGCAACCGATGCCCTCGACTATGCAGTCGAGAACTACCCCGACGCCAGGATCACGGCGCTGCACGTCGTCAATCCCTCGGAGTGGGGCACCGGCCTGAGCATCGAGGGGGCCGCCACGTACACGGACATGCTCGAGGCTCACGAGAGCAGAGCCGAGGAATTCCTTGAGGAGATGAGTGAACGGGCTGCCGAACGCGGTGTGAGCGTCGAGACGGAGTACGTCGTCGGGGAGGTTGCTCGGTCGATAGTGGAATACGTCGACGAACACGACATCGACCACGTCGTCATTGGGAGCCACGGCCGGAGCGGAGCAACTCGCGTCCTGTTGGGAAGCACCGCTGAGTCGGTCACTCGCCGTTCGCAAGTGCCCGTTACGGTCATCCGGTGAGTCGTCCGAGTCCGATCAGCGTAGTTTCCGAATGCGGCACAAGGGGGAAATTCGACTATCACGGACTGGTGAATCACTGCTCTCTATTCAGCACGCAATTCCTACAAGGATACGGATAGGTTCCAGCAGCCGTGCTAAATACAGGGCGCATATCTTGCACCCGCGGTCGGAATCGCCGGCCGCGGGTACAATTTTAGCCCCCGTCTGCCGTCCCCCCGCGCGCTCCGGGTCCCCGCCCTAGCGGGGCAGTCCCCCCGCCGCCTCCCAGTGGGCATCCCCGCTCCATCACCGGCCACG
>JAZKSZ010000077.1:0-9696 GCA_036625795.1 Haloarculaceae archaeon | reverse complement strand
TCGTAGGTCATCTTCCCGCGGGTGACGTCGTACAGCGGGCGGTGCTCGACGGGGAAGGTGTGAGGGACGTCCACCAGCGCGACGTCCGCGGGGTCCAGGCCGACCCCGGCACAGAACGCCTCCTTGTCGAGGATGGTCGCCGAGAGCAGCGCGAACTTCCGGCCGCGGTCCCAGACCGTGTGTTTGAGGTACCGTTCCGGCGCGAGCGGCTTGACCGTGACGCGGGTGCCGGCACCGTCGGGCTGGTCGACGACCCAGGTGGTCGGACTCTCGGGGTCGCGGTAGTCCTCGGCGAACCACGACAGGTCCCCGCGCAGTTCCTGCAACCGGTCCCGTTCGGCGGCCTCCTCGGGGTCGAGTTCCGGCCGGCCCCGGAGCTGGTCCAGCCGGCGCTCGGCGAGCGTCGTCAGGTAGTCCGCGAAGGCGGCGGCGTCCGCCAGGTCCTCGACGGCGGGGACGTCCGCCGCTTCCCAGACCGGGACCGTGTCGGGGCCGAGGTCGATGGTGGCGTACATCTCCGCCCAGTCGCCCAGCCCGTGGGCCTCGTCGACGACGACCACGTCCCGCTGCCCGAACACGTCCGAGCCGGCGGTCTGCATGAAGTAGGCCAGCGTCATCGCCGCGACCGGGCGGTTGGCGGCGATGGTCCGGTCCGAGAAGTACGGACACCGGTGTTTCACCTGGCAGTCGAACCCCCGCTCGCGGGCGCAGGGCGCCTGGTTTACGGGAGTATCGGTCTCACCGGGGAGGATGCAGTCGTAGTTGTTCTTCCCGCGGATGATGCTCAGGTCCTCGAGCAGCGGGTCGGCGGCGACGTCCTCCAGCTGGGAGACCTGTGGGGTGGTGTAGTAGGCCCCGACCGGCTTCGTCGGGTCCTCAGCACTCGCCTGCCGGGCACAGCCCGCCACCGCCCGAGCCAGCAGGGACTTCCCGCTGCCCGTGGGCGCGCGCACCAGCACCACCTTGTTGTTGGCCTCGAAGGCCGCCCGTATCCGGTCGAGAGTTGCCTCCTGGTTGCCGCGGTACTCGGGGGCGGGAAATCCGTCGTGGATGCGGCTGGGGTCCACACGCCGATGGGGGACCCCGCCGGAGATAAGTCCCCCGCTCGCTCACCGCCCGTCAGCCGGCGGCAGGTCGGCGACGTCCGCGGCGGTCGGCTCGCGGTCGTCGGGGAGTCGCTCCATGCACTCGTAACAGAGAAAGTGGTCGCTCCCGTCGGCGAGTTCGAGCTGGATGCCGCCGGTCTCGTCGGCCTCCAGCGTCCAGAGGTTCGCGATGCCGCCGGCGATCTTGACTTGCTTCCCGCAGCCATCACACGGCTGGCGTGCCATACCCACGCTCCGGGTGCCAGCGACAAGGGGATTCCGGCACTCGCCGGCCACGGGCCACCGGGCAGCCGGGCGCCACGGCGGCGTCGGATGGGACCAGCCGGCAACCGCCCGCCGACCCGGCCGCACGCCTGTCGCAACCCGTAAGAGTAGTCCGACCAAGAGCGACTATGCGCGTACTGGTCACGGGGGCGACGGGCTTCGTCGGCGGGCGGCTGGTACCGGCGCTCGTCGAGGCGGGCCACGACGTCCGGGCGCTGGTCCGGGACGCCGGCCGGTACGACGCCCCCGACGACGTGACCGTCTGTGAGGGGGACGTTCTCGAGCCCGGCAGCTTCGAGGACTGTCTGGAGGGTATCGAGGCCGCTTACTACCTGATCCACTCGATGCGGGCCGGCGAGGACTTCGCCGAGCGCGACCGGCGTGCGGCCACCAACTTCCGGGACGCGGCTGACGGGGCGGGCGTCGAGCGCGTGGTCTATCTGGGCGGGCTCGGCGAGGAGGGCGAGGAGCTGTCCCACCACCTGGAGTCCCGCCGGGAGGTCGAGTCGGTTCTCGCCGCGGGCGAGTACGACCTGACGACGCTGCGGGCGGCGGTGGTCATCGGCGACGGGTCGGCCAGCTTCGACATGATCCGCCAGCTCGCCAGCCGGCTCCCGGTGATGGTCACCCCGCGGTGGGTCCGCAACGAGTGCCAGCCCATCGCGGTCGACGACGTACTCGCCTACCTGGTCGGCGTGCTAGAGGTCCCGGAGACCGCCGGCGGGACCTACGAGGTCGGCGGGCCGGACGTCCTCACCTACGAGGAGATCCTCCGGACGACCGCCCGCGTCATGGGGCGGCGCGAGCCGTTCGTCCTCTCGGTCCCCGTCCTGACTCCCCGACTGTCGTCCTACTGGGTCGGGCTGGTGACCGACGTCGACTTCCACGTCGCCCGGCCGCTGATCGACGGGCTGAAAAATCCCGTCGTGGTCAGCGACGACGCCATCACGGACCTGGTCGACGTGGACCTGACGCCCTACGACGAGGCAGTCCGGCGAGCGCTCGGCGTCGAGGACTACCGCCCGCTCGTCGGAGTGGGGGCCGCGCCGTGACCTCCGTGGGAGAACCTGCGTCCGCGACGACGCGGTACGGGGAGACGTGGGTTTACGAGAGCATCATCGGCGCGCTCCCGGGCGTGGACGTCTCGCCGGGGCTGGCACTCGCCATCCAGTTCACCGTCTTCGAGGCCGCCATCCTCCTGTTGGCGTGGGTCTACGGTCTCTGGACGGCCGCGCTCGCGGGGACGGTCGCCGTGGTCGTTGCGACGCTCGGCAGCGCGGAGATGCTGCGGATCGGCCGCCGGACGCGCGAAGCCGACATCCCCGAGCCCTACCGCCGCCTGCTGTTCGGCTCGAACGTCGAGGTCGTCCTCTCGGTGCTTGCCTACATCGCGCTGGTGACCCACCTGTTCGTCTACGACCCGCAGTCCGGCGGCGAGCCGCTCGTGACGACGCTGTTCGGCCCGGAGCCGCCGGTGCTCGTGGTCTACCTCACGCTGCTGGTGCTGTGGGACGTCTGCTACCGGATCGGGACGGGCTGGTGGGCCAGCGTAGTCGCGCTGTGGCGGTCGGTCCGCTTTCGCTTCGACGGGGAGACGCGCAGCCAGCTCCTCCGGGCGGACCTCGAGACGCTCGGCTTCGGGCTCACACAGCTGGCGCTGGTCCCCTTCGTGCTCGGCCAGCCGGTTCTGCTCGCGGCCGTCGTCGGACACGTGCTGGCGGTGTCGGCGGTCACCGGCCTCGCGATACTGCTCTCGCGGGGTCAGGACTGAATCTGCTTGAACTGGTCGAGAAGCTCCTCGGCGGACTCGCCTCCCTCGTACTCCACCTGGCCGTCGTGTTCCGCCCGGTCGTCGTCGAAGTTGGCGTCGACTTCGCTGTTTTTGCGCTCACGGCGCTCGTGCTCCGCTTCGTCATATGAGCCCATCGACATTGGTTACCACACTCATGCTTACCGACTAGTCAGTATCAATCTAACGGTGGGGGCAGCCCACGGTGGCTCCACCCGAACCACCACCAAGCACAAGGCTCACCCATCCGGGCCGCGTACGGCCAATGTGGCAGGCCCGATCCGCTTCCGGCACGCGACCGACCGCTGGCACCTCGACCGCGTCCGGAGTGCCCTCTACAACCCGCTCGACGGCCGCTTCGGCGCCGACCTGGCCACCCCCTGGTTCGCCCCTCCCGCCGGACACGACGCACGCCGACTGGAAATGGACAACGGCGACCTCGCGCTGTTCGTCTGGGCCGAGGACGGCGACGGCGCGTGGTGGCTCGGCAACACCGAGACGCCCAAGACTCTCTGGAAGACCGAGAAGTACAGCTTCGAGGAGGCACCCGATGGCGTGGCCGAGTGGGGCCAGCGCGAGCTCCTCGCGACACTGGAGGTCGAGGACCCCTGGCTGGCCGACTACGAGGCGCTCTCCTGGTTCTTTCTGCCGGTCTTCTTCTCGAAGGACGGGCGGGGGAGTACCCGCCGGTTCTTCGCGGAAGACGCCGCCGGCTTCCCCGACGCCGGCCGCGAGGAGGGACTGACCTTCTACGACGACCTGCTGGCCACGGGGCTGCTCGACGAGTACCGGTACACGATGGCGACCAAGCTGGGCACCAGCCAGCAGTTCGACCGGACGCGGATGCGGGCGACCATGGGCGAGTTCGACGCCGCGAAACTCCTGGCGGACGCCGGCCACGACCTCGCGCCCGAGGTCGAACTCGACTCCGGGCACGCACTCGACTTCCGGGTGGACGGCCACACGCTCGTGGAGGTGACCCGTCCCCAGCCCCCCGGCGACCGCCGCGCGGGCACGCCCGCCGCTGCCCTCCGGGACACCGTCGACGGCAAGACCAGCGACCAGCTCCGGGCCCACGAGGGGGCGACGCTGCTGGTGGACTGCACCTCTTTCCGGGACGACGAGTGGGCGGCGGTGACGAGCGAGCAACCGGCCGTCGGCTACGAGCCGACCGTCGTCTACCGCTACCGGCCCGACGGGAGCGTCTCGGGGTACACCCGCGGTTCAGTCCCGCTGGAGGTCGGGAACCTGCTGTGACTGACTGGCCCCGCGGGTGACGTCGAGCACGCCCAGCCGGCCGGAGACCAGCCCGACCGCCAGCCCGGCGGCGTGGGCGACCAGCGCGGCCCGCGAGGAACCCGTGACCAGCGTCAGCCCGACCACGACGACGGCGAGGACGACCAGCTTCGCCCGCCGGGAGAGCCCCACCCAGTCCAGCACCGCGCTCGCGAAGACGTTGCCCGAGAGCATGTAGCCCACGAGCGCGAAGACGGCGCCGCTGGCCCCGAGCACGACCGGCGGTTGGCCGAAGAACCCGCCGACGGCCAGTTCCGCGAGCACCGCGAGCACGCCCGTCGCGAGGAAGAAGGCGTGAAACCGGGCGCGGGTCGTCCGGCGTGCCACGAGGGGACCGACGACCGCCAGCGCGACAGCGTTGGCGACCAGGTGCCCCGGTCCCGCGTGGGCGTAGACGCTCGTGGCGAGCGTCCAGGGCTCGGCCGCGACGGTGACCGCGCTCGCCGCGAGCGCGCCCGCCTGCCCGAGTACGCCCAGCGCGACCTGGAGGACGAAGACCGCGAGCATCACCGCCAAGGTTTCGAGGACCGGGGACCGGCGCATACCCATGCTCGGGGCCGCGCGAACAAAAGCGGTCGGCTCCTGTCCGCCACCGTGGGTCAGGCAACCACACGCACACCACCCCTGCACTGAAGTACCGGGCCGTCGCGGGTACGCTCGTGGACCCACTCGACGTCACCGACGCTGAGACGCTACTCGCGGGAAGGGGCGACTGGCTCACGGCCGAGATGGTCGGGACGCTCGCGGAGTATCCGCTCGACTCCGTCGACACCGAGTTCCCCCACCACGGACGAGCCGTCGATTCCCCGGAAGGCAATCCGCGTCCCGCCGAGCGGAGCCCGGTCTTCTATGGGTGTTACGACTGGCACTCCGCAGTCCACAGCCACTGGTGTCTGGTCCGACAGCTCCGGCTGTTCGACGGCCATCCCGACGAGGCTGCGGTCCGTCGGAGCATCGACGACCGGGTCACGGCCGAGAACGTCGAGACGGAGCTCGAACAGTTCGAGGGCGGCTCGTTCGAGAACCCCTACGGCTGGGCGTGGTTCCTGCGCCTGGCCGCCGAACTCGCCGCCTGGGACGACCCCCAAGCCGGGGAGTGGCGGGCGACGCTCGCGCCGCTGGAGGAGCGGGTCCGCGACCTCACCCGCTCGGAGTTGCTCACCCAGGAGCGCCCGTTTCGAGTCGGAACCCACCAGAACTCCGCGTTCGCGCTCGGGGCGGTGCTGGACTACGCGGCGGGCGTCGGCGACGACGGGCTGGCGGCGACCACCCGGGAGACGGCCAGGCGGTTCTACGCCGAGGACACCGACTACCCCCTGGAGTACGAGCCGCTGAGCTGGGACTTCCTCTCGCCGGGGCTGACGGAGGCGAGCCTGATGCAGCGGGTGCTCGAGCCCTCCGAGTTCGAGCCGTGGTTCGAGAGCTTCCTGCCCGGCGTGACCGAACGACCCCGGGAGGCGCTGCCGGAGCCGGTCGCGGTCGGGGACGACGAGGACGGCGTTGCGCTCCACTTCGTCGGGCTGAACCTCTCGCGGGCGTGGTGTCTCGCGGACCTGGCGGCGGCGCTGGAGGGGTCGGCCGCGACGGCGCTGGAAGCGAGCGCGCACGAACACGCCGAACAGGGGCTACGGGAGGCCTTCACCGACGACTACGCCGGCGCCCACTGGCTCTCCTCGTTCGTGCTCTATCTCTGTACCCGGCACCACGGGGCATGACCGGGCGTGGCCCGAGCGCGGCGCCCGGTCAGTCGCCGAACTCGTCCTCGATGGCCCCGCGGTCGATCTTCGAGGGGCCGCTGGTGGGCATCTCGTCGACGAACGCGAGATGTCGAGGGAGTTTGAAGCCCGCAAGCGTCCCCTCCGCGAACGACTGCAGGTCCTCGAGCGTCAGCGAGTCGTCGCCCTGGACGACGGCCTTCCCGACCTGGCCCCAGGTCTCGTCGTCGACGGGGACGACGACCACCTCCTCGACGTTCGGGTGGCCGGCGAGGACGTTCTCGACCTCCGGGGGGTAGACGTTCTCGCCACCGGAGACGAACATGTTCTTTTTGCGCCCCTCGATATAGTAGTAGCCGTCCCCGTCGACCCGGGCCAGGTCCCCCGTCGAGACCCACGCCTCGCCGGCCTCGGTGCCGAAGGCTTCGGCGGT
The DNA here is from genome assembly GCA_036625795.1 of Haloarculaceae archaeon. Lineage (GTDB taxonomy): Archaea > Halobacteriota > Halobacteria > Halobacteriales > Haloarculaceae > Salinirussus. Next base: position 3,093 of record JAZKSZ010000077.1, on the reverse strand, counting down.
CTCCTCGGGGTTGTTCCAGTAGCCGTCGCCGGCGTGGGGGCTGGCGAGCTCGAGTTCCCCGACCTCGCCCGCAGGGAGTTCGGTCCCCTCGTCGTCCACGACCCGGGCGTCGACGTAGAGGCCGGGCATCCCGATGCTCGCCGTTTTGTCGCGGTCGAAGTCGTCGGGCATCGCGAAGTTGTTCGGCCCACACTCGGTCAGCCCGTAGCCTTGCGAGAGGTCGACCCCGCGCTCGGCCCAGGCCTCGATGATGCTGTCCCGGCAGGGGCCGCCACCGCTTTTCGCGAAGCGGATCGACGAGAGGTCCGTCGCCGCCCAGTCGTCGTCTTCGACCATGAACCGGAGGACAGCGGGGACGGCAACGAGCACCGAGCAGTCCCGCGTGTCGACCAGCTCGAGCACCTCGCCGGGGTCGAAGTCCCGGGAGATGATGACCGTCCCGCCCAGGTGGAAAAAGGGGATCGTGAGGACGTTCCACCCCCCGGTGTGGAACATCGGGAACACCATCGGCGTCACGTCGTCGGGGCGCAGCCCCCACGAGAGCACCGTGTTGAACGCGTTCCAGGCGATCCCGCCGTGAGTCTGGACGACCTCCTTGGGGAGCCCGGTCGACCCGCCGGTGTGCAAGAACAGATGCGGGTCGTCCAGCGCCACCTCGACGGCCTCGACGGGGCTGTCGTCGGCCGGGAGCACGTCGCCGTAGCGCTCCCAGTCCTCGCCGCCGACCGGCTCGGCGTCACCGGTGGAGCCTTCTGCAGCGGGCAGGGCGACCAGCGGCGGCACCCCGGCGGTGTAGTCCTCGCCGGTCAGGGCAGCCCGCGAGTCGCCGACGAACGGCTCCTCGACGACGAGCGCGCTCGGCTCGACGTCGTCGAGCATCGCCGCGAGTTCCGGCGGCGCGAGCCGGTGAGAGAGCGGGGCGAGCACCGCTCCGAGCTTCCCGGTCGCGAAGTACAGGTCGACCATCGCCGGCCGGTTCCGGGAGATGGCGGCGACCCGGTCGCCCTTTCCGACGCCGCGCTCGCGGAGCAGGCGTGCGGTCCGGTTCGCCCGCCGGTCCAGCTCGGCGTAGGTGTATTCGGTGCCGGTGTCGGCGTCGACCAGACCGACCCGGTCAGGGGACAGGGTCGCCCGGCGCTCGCTCAACGAGCCGACCCACTCGTAGGGACGGCTCCCGTGCTGGTGTATCATGGTGGGTTCCTGGACGGCCGGCGACAAGAGCGTGCTGTCTCGTGGCCGCCGGCAACCGTCGCGGCGGTCAGGTCGCCCGGCGTGCCGGAACCGGGAGAGCAGCGAGTGGACACGCTGATACGGGAGGATCCCCTACCCGACGGCGATGGAGTTCGACCTCGACGCGCGGATCCTGACGCTGGCGCTGGCGCGGATGGTCGACGCGGTCGCCAACTCCTTTCTCGTGGTCGTCCTCCCGCTGTACATCGAGCGGGTCGTCGACCTCCCGGATTTTATCGGCGGGACGATATCGCTGGGCCCCGTCGAGTTCTCGCTGACCTCCGCGCTGTTGATCGGCGTCGTCCTCTCGCTGTTTGGCTTTCTGAATAGCCTCGGACAGCCCTTCACCGGCCGGCTCTCGGACCGGACCGGCAAGCGGAAGGTCTACCTGCTCTTCGGGCTGGCGCTGGTCGCAATCGGCAGCGCCGGCTACATCTTCCTCACCGATTACGTCTCGATCCTCCTTCTGCGTGCGCTCCAGGGCGTCGGCGCCGCGTTCACCGTTCCGATGACCGTCGCGCTGGTCAACGAGTACTCCGAGGAGGACCAGCGCGGGGGCAACTTCGGGCTGTACAACACCTTCCGGCTGCTCGGCTTCGGGACGGGACCGATCGTCGCCGGGGTGGTCCTCGCGGCCGGTCCCTACCGGCTGGCGGGGGTCGACGTGTCGGGGTTCGACGCCGCCTTCCTCGTCGCCGTCGTCGGCGCCGTCCTCAGCTTCGCACTCGTTACCCTGCTCATCGAGGACCCCGAGCAGGCCAAGGCGGAGGCCGGCGAGGACCTCTCCCTCGCCGTTCGGGACCCCGACGGGCGGGGGCTGGACGCGGTGTTCGCGCTCGGGCTCGCGACGGCGGTGATGGCGCTCAGCATCGGTATCTTCGCCCCCCTCGCCAACGCGATCAACGTCCGGCTGGCCCAGGGTGACTTCCTGTTCTCGGTGCAGTTCGGGGCGACCGTGCTGGCGAACGTCGTCTTCCAGCTCCCGCTGGGCCGGCTCAGCGACCGCTACGGGCGCCGGCCGTTCCTGCTCGGTGGCTTCGTCCTCCTGTTGCCGGCGACGCTGGCACAGGGCTTTGTCACGTCCTCGACAATGATGGTGCTACTGCGGTTCGTCCAGGGGATCGCGGTGGCGGCTGTCTTCGCCCCCTCGCTCGCGCTCGCGGGCGACCTCGCGAAGGAGGGGCAGTCCGGGTCGACGCTGTCGCTTCTGACGATGGGCTTTGGCCTCGGGATCGCCCTCGGGACGCTCTTTTCGGGCATTCTGGTCGGCTTCGGCTTCGCCACGCCCTTCGTGGTTGCCACCCTCGGGGGAGCCGCGGGGCTCGTGCTCGTCTACACCCAGGTCGGCGAGACCGTCACCGACGCCGCCGGTATCCCGGCAGCCGGCGACTGAGAGCCGGCGTCCGGCGACTGACCTGTGCCCGCTCCGCGCCCCTCCACCAGCGGCTCCCCCGTCCGAGAGGCCGGCCAGTTCCGCGGGGACCCGTGTGTTTTTATTCCGGACCGCCGTTTCACCGGTGATGGCCACGCCGTCCCGGGTACGACCGAACGTCCCCCGCGAGCAGTTCGCCTTCGAGTACCGGCCGGAGACGAACCAGTCCTTCGAGAACGCGCTCGCGAAGGCCCGCGCGGGCGAGCGCCTCTCGGTCGACGACGGCGTCGAACTCCTGGCGACCGGCACCGACCGCGAGGGGATCGACCTCGAGCGCAAGGAACTGGTGCTGGAGGCCGCCGACCGCCGCCGCGCGGAGGTGGTCGGCGACGAGGTCACCTTCGTCGCCAACCTCAACAACAACGTCACCACCGCGTGCAACACGGGCTGTCTGTTCTGTAACTTCAAGGACCGCTCCGAGCAGTTCCTCG
>JAZKSZ010000076.1:0-9774 GCA_036625795.1 Haloarculaceae archaeon | reverse complement strand
ACCGTGGACGTCGGCGAGGTCGAGCCCGGGGACACCGTCGTGGTCTCGGGGGCGGCCGGCGCCGTGGGGTCGGTCGCCGGGCAGATCGCCTCCATCGCCGGCGCGCGGGTGGTAGGCATCGCCGGCAGCGACCGGAAAGTGGAGTGGATCACCGACGAGTTGGGCTTCGATGCGGGGATCAACTACAACACCGACGACCTCTCGGCGGAGGTGGCCGAGGCCTGCCCCCGCGGGGTCGACCTCTACTTCGAGAACGTCGGCGGCGAGGTCAGTGACGCCGTGCTCGACCACCTCGCACAGTTCTCCCGGGTCGCGGTCTGCGGGAAGATCGCGCTGTACAACGCCGAGCCCGGCGACGAGGCACTGACCGGCCCGCGGCGGTTCCACCAGCGCACGAAGACCCGCGTCGAGGGCTTCATCGTCAGCGACCACGCCCACCGCTTCGAGCACATCATGGACCGGCTTCGCCGCTGGACCGGCGACGAGATCGAATACGAGGAGACGGTCACCGAAGGCATCGAGTCCGCCCCCGACGCCTTCCTGGGACTCTTCGAAGGCGAAAATATCGGGAAACAGCTCGTCCGCGTCAGCGACTAGAACCCGCCAGCGGCGGGCCCCAGTTCAGGGCTCGGCGGCCTCGGGGTCGACTTCCTCGCCCTCCCGGAGCTTGAACTTCTGGACCTTCCCGCTGGGGTTCTTGGGGAGTTCGTCGACGAAGTAGTAGGCACGCGGCCGCTTGAAGTCGGCCAGCCTGTCCGTCTCCAGCATGTACTCCTCCAGAGTCTCGGCGGTGGTGTCGCCGACGATGTAGGCGACCACGCGCTCGCCCCACTCGTCGTGAGGCTCGCCCACCACGGCGGCCTCGACGACGTCCTCGTGGGCGTAGAGGACGTCCTCGACCTCGGTGGGGTAGACGTTCTCCCCGCCGGAGATGATCATGTCGTCCTTCCGGTCGACGACGTAGAGGTAGCCGTCCTCGTCGCGGTACCCCAGGTCGCCGGTGTAGTACCACGTCTTGCCGTCGCCCTCGCGCAGCGACTCCGCGGTCGCCTCCGGCCGGTTCCAGTACTCCCGCATGGTGCAGGGGCCGGCGAAGAGGATCTCCCCGATCTCGCCCTGGTCGACCACCTGGTCGGGGTCGGCATCGGGCTCGACGAGTCGCATGTCGTGGTTCAGCGCCGGCAGCCCCGCCGAGCCCTGCTTGTCGACCTGGTCCTCGGGGTACTGGAAGGTGCCACAGGGGCCGATCTCGGTCATCCCGTAGGCCTGGAGGTAGCCGGCGTCGAACAGGTCCATGCAGCCCTCGAGCACCTCCTCCGGCATCGGCGCGGCGCCGTACATCCCCAGGCGGAGCGAGGAGACGTCGGCGTCGACTTCCTGGGCGGCCTGAACCAGCCCGTTCCAGCCCGTCGGCGCCGCGAAAAAGACCGTCACGCCGTGTTCCTCGATCGCCTGCAGCGCCCGGACGGGGTCGAAGTCGTGGTGGATGACGGTGGTCGCGCCGACGTGGATCCGGGGGAACAGGGCCGCCTGCAGTTCCGCACAGTGATACAGCGGGAACGCCGAGAGCCCGACGTCGTCCCGGTGGATCCCCCCCTCGCCGATGCAGATGAGGTTGTGCTCGACCATGTCGCGGTGCTCGTGGACCACGCCCTTCGGCCGGCCCGTCGTCCCCGAGGTGTAGATGAAGGCGTAGGTGTCGTCCTCCTCGACGACCGTGTCCGGGCGCGTGTCGTCGGCGCTCTCCAGCAGGCCGTAGAAGTCACGGCTCCACTCCGGGCCGTCGTCGTCGATGTAGAGGTACTCGTCGACGGTTTCCAGGTCGGGCCGGGCGTTGCTGACGGCCTCCGTGGTCCCTTCCTCGAAGACCAGCGCCTGCGAGTCGGCGTCGTTGAGGATGTACTCTACCTCGCCAGCCGGCAGCCGGTAGTTCAACGGATTGAAAACTGCGCCGAGTTTCGCACACGCGAAGACCGTCGTCACGATCTCGGTGCCGTTGTGCAGCATCGTGGAGACCCGGTCGCCCTTCTCGACGCCCAGGTCAGCCAGCGCGTTGGCCAGCTGGTTGGCCTTCGCGTCGAACTCCGCGAAGGTCCATCGCTGGTCCCGTCGCGGGTAGATGAGCGCGTCCTTGTCGGGATACTTCTCGGCCGTCAGCTCGAGCGTGTCTCGGAGTGTCGTGTGCATGTGAGCCCACCTACCTTCTAGGTCTGAAACTGACCTGTTAAGTGTTGCCACATACCCCGAGGCGTGCACACGCCCGGCACTGGCGCCGTGCTGAGTCTGTGCGTCCGCCGCCAGGTCGCTACCGGCCGGCAAGCCCAGCCAGGTGGCCGACCTCCGGGAGGATCAGCTCCCGGGTGCCGAGGCGTGCGGCGTTCTCGCTCCCCGGCAGCGAGAAGACGACCGTCCCGTCGACGACCCCAGCCGTGGCGCGTGTCCCGACGACCATCGTCCCGATCTCGGCCTCGGAGCGGCGCCGGAAGAGTTCGCCAAAGCCGGGCAGTTCCTTCTCGAAGCGCTCGCTGACGGTCTCGATGGTCACGTCGTCGGGCGTGATCCCGGTGCCACCGGTCGTGACCACGGCGTCGGTGTCCTCACGCTCGAGGAAGCCGTCGACTGCCTCGCCGATAGCGTCGCGGCTGTCGCCGACCAGGTCCCGGGCCACCAGCTCGGCCACCTCCGAGTCGCCGACCAGTGACTCGATGGCGTCCCCCGACGGGTCCTCCGCGAGCGTCCGCGAGGAGGAGACGGTCAGCACCGCGAGCCCGACCGTCTCCACGTCGTGGTGATGGTGGTCGTCGTGGTCGTGCTCGTGGCTATGGTCGTGGCTGTCGTGACCGTGGTCGTGTCCACCGCTGCCACCGTGGTCGTGGCCGTGTCCATCGCTGTCACCGTGGTCATGACTGCGGTCGTGACCCCCTCCTTCGCCGTGACTGTGACTCTCGTGGCCGCCGTCGCTGTCGTGGTCCGGTGTCATGGCTGGGCGAAGGAGCGCCTCCCCCGTAGGTGTACCGTCGCCGGACGGACGTCCGTCCAACGCCCAGGTGCCAGCGGGAACCTCTTTACCCGCGCCGGCCGAGGTGCCGACGATGACGGCCCCACGCGTCGAGCGGCTCACGGTCTACCCGGTGAAGGGACTCGACGGTGTCAGCCTGGAGGAGAGCCGGCTCCTCCCCGGCGGGACGCTCCGGTACGACCGGGAGTTCGCCCTCTTCGACAGCGACGGCGAAGTCATGAACGGCAAGCGAACCGACCGCGTCCACGACCTGGAAACGGACTTCGACCCGACGACGCGAACCCTCACTGTCGAGACGCCGGCGGGCGAGCGCCGTGCCTTCGCTCTCGAGGAGGAGACCGACGAGGCCGCGGAGTGGTTCGCCGAGTTCTTCGGGGTGGACCTGTCGCTGGAGCGGGACACCGACCTCGGGTACGTCGACCGCCGGAGAATGGGGCCGTCGGTCATCAGCACGGCGACCCTCGAGGAAGTCGCCTCCTGGTTCGAGGGGATGTCCGTCGAGGGCGCCCGCCGGCGGCTGCGCGCCAACGTCGAGGTCTCCGGAGTCGAGCCGTTCTGGGAGGACCGCTTCGTCGGGGAGGACGCGCCGGCCTTCGAGGCCGACGGCGTCCGGTTCGAAGGGGTAACCCCCTGCGGACGGTGTGTCGTCCCGGCGAGGGACCCCGACACCGGCGACCCGCTCCCGGAGTTTCGCGAGCGGTTCGTCGAGAAACGGGAGGAGACGTTCCCGGCGTGGGCCGACGAGTCCGCCTTCGACCACTTCTACACGCTGATGCTCATCGCCAGCGTCCCGGAGGCCGACCGGGGCGCGACGGTGGCGGTCGGTGACCCCGTCGCTGTCGTCGAGTAGTCGAGCCCGCTGCCCGTGGCCGGGCGGTCAGGCCCGCTGGGTGCGGGCGCGGCGCAATTCCGCCCGCAGCTCACGGCGTTTCAGCAGGACGAACCCGCCGAGGATAAGCAGAAAGCCGACGCCGGTCCAGACGGTGATCCGCTCGCCCAGGAGCGCCCACCCGAGCAACGTGGCCACGACGGGGACGGCGTAGGAGACGAGGTTGGTCTCCAGCGGGCCGTAGGCTCCCAGCAGGAAGAAGTAGATGACGAAGGCGACGGCGGTGGCGAAGACGGCGATGTAGGCCAGCGCCACGAGTCCTGCTGGGTCGAACTGGACCGCGGCGACCGACTCCCCGGCCGCGAGGCTGCCGACGTGGAGGAACCCCGCGCCGATGACCATCGCCCACGCTGTAAAGGCCGAATCCGGCAGCGTCGACTCCCAGCGGCGGATGAGCACGCTCCCCAGAGCGACGCTGACGGCCGCGAGTGCCACCAGCGCCTTGCCGACGACACCCGCCGCGAGCAGGTTCGCGGGGTCTGGGCGGGCGACGACGACGACGCCGGCCAGGCCGACGACGATGCCGACGAGGCCGAGCAGGGAGTTGCTCTCCTCGGCCAGAAGCGCCCACGCGAACCCGGTCGTCAAAAGTGGGATGAGGCTGTAGATGACCGACGCGAGGCTACCGGTGGTGTACTGCTGGCCGAGAAAGAGCAGGCTGTTCCCGGCGATGAGAAAGACCCCGCCGGCCAGCAGCGCGCGGGCGTCGGCCCGCGTCGGCCGCCAGCGCTCGGCGACGACGACGGCGTACGCGAGCAGGACGACGGCCGCGAGGTCGTATCGCGCGGCGGCAAAGAGCACCGGCGGGAACGACTCCAGTCCAACCTCGATGGCGGGGAAGGAGGCACCCCACAGCGCTGCCAGCCCGATGAACAGGAGGGCAGCCCGGTAACGGGTCACGGCCGACGACTGGGGCCGGCCGGCACATGAGTCTGTCCATTCCGTGCCAGCCAGCCCCACGGCGGACCCGTACGCGGTCCCGGTGTCGCGGCGTCCACGAGGCGAAACGGGACGAGGGAAATCCTCTTTGTGCTGCTCGCGGTACACCGGCCGATGGGCGTCTCGGTCAGCTACCGCGGGGAGACCAGACTCGCCTTCTCCTGGAGCGAGCTGACCGGCGCGGTCGGCGACTCCGTGACCGTCCTGCCCGTGGTGGTCGCCGTCGCGGTGCTGACCGAGCTGTCGCTCGCGGTCATGTTGCTGTGGTTCGGCGTCTTCCAGGTCGTCTGGGGGCTGTACTACGGGGTGCCGGTCTCCGTCGAGCCGATGAAGGCGCTGGCGGCGCTGGCCATCGCCGGCACGCTCACTGCCGGGGAGTTCCTCGTCGCCGGGCTCCTGGCAGGGGCCGTCCTGCTCGCACTCGGCCTGACCGGGACGCTGAAGCGGGTCGAGGCCTACGTCGGCCCGCCGGTGATCCGCGGCGTCCAGCTTGGTGTCGCGCTCGTGTTGCTCGAAACGGGCGTCCGGCTCGGCGCGGCCGACCCCCGACTGGCGGCCGCGGGGGTCGCCGTCGCCGCCGGCGCGCTGGCAGTCGGCGCCCGGCGGTCGACCGGGCTGGTCGTCCTGCTCGCCGGGGCGGGCGTCGCCGTCTGGACGACCGGTCTCCCGACTCCCGCACTCCCCGCTCCGGAGGGGCTGATGCTGTTCGGCACGGGGGACCTCACTGCCAACGCCGCGGGCGGGGCGCTCGCCCAGCTCGGCATGACCGTCGGCAACGCCGCGCTGGCGACGTCGCTGCTGCTCGCCGACTACTTCGACCGGGACGTCTCGGCGGACGACCTCTCCGCGAGCATGGGCGCGATGAACCTCGTCGCCGTCCCCCTGGGGGCGCTGCCGATGTGTCACGGCAGCGGCGGCGTCGCCGGCAAGTACGCCTTCGGCGCTCGGACTGCCGGCGCGAACGTCATCCTCGGGCTGGGCTATCTCGCGGTCGCACTGCTGGCCGTCGAGGTGGTCGCGGCCTACCCCATGGCCGTGCTGGGGGTCGTACTCGGGCTGGTCGCGCTCCAGCTCGCCCGGACGAGCCTCCGGCGGGCCGAGACCGGCGGCTACCCGCTCGTAGTCGCCGTCGGCGCCGTCGGTCTGCTTCTCAATCTCGGCGTCGCCTTCCTCGGGGGCGTCGCCGTCCACCTGGTTCGCAGGCGGCTGGGCCGGGGTGCGTGAGGCCAAGGCCCGGAATCCGGACCGGGGTCGGGCCCGGGGAGTCGGGGCGGCAGGGTATTACCGCTCGGCGGCCAACAGCCACCGATGAGCGGGGAGACCGTGACGGTCGCGGGCGACCGCGAACTGACGCTCCGGGACGCGCCCGCGGTCCGCGAACGCGTTGGCTGGGAGCGGCGGGCGGTCACCATCGACTGCCGGAGCGGCCGCACCATCGAGGGGACCTGGAGCGGCGTCCCGGTCGCGCCGGCCGTCGAGGCCGCCGGATTCCCACCCGAAACCACCCACCTGCGGGCGACCGCACGCGACGGCCACCAGGTCTGTGTCCCCGTCCGGACGGGGCTCGCGGGGCTGCTCGGGTTCGTCTGCGAGCACGTCGACGACGGCCGCGACGGGAAAGAGAGCGACACCGCCGAGACACCGCGGCTGGTCGCCCCAGATATCGACTCCGCCCGCGCCATCCGCGGGCTCGTGCGCCTCGAGCCAGCTGCCCTCCCGCCGGGGGAAGACCCCCGCGCTCACGAGACGGTCGGATGAGCCGGCCGACCGGGCGTGGTGAACCGATCTAAACCAGCGCGACGGCCTCCCGCTCGAAGGCCTCGCCCGTCCAGCGCCAGGAGCCGACGTAGGGGTGGTCGCCATCCAGGACGACGATGACGTAGGACCGACCGGTCCAGGTCGCCCGGCGCCGGTCGGTCGGGCTCGGTTCGGCCGGGCCGCGCGGGTGCGAGTGGTAGAAGCCGACGACCTCCTCGCCGCTCGTCTCCACCTCTTCCATCAGCTCCAGCTGTTCCGTGGGGTCGATCCGGTACTCGACACGGGGGTTGGCGGCGACGTTCTCGGCGCGGTGGAGCGTCCGCGCGTGGCTCGTCGGCCCCCGGTCGCCGCCGAGGACGCCACATACCTCCGCCGGCGCGCCCTCGCGTGCGTGGTCGACGGCGGCGTCGTAGACCTGACGGGTCAGTCGGAGCATGCCGGGGCTTCAGTCCAGAGGGGCAAGAGGGTACCTCCAGCCGCGGCGACGCCTTTTATGATATCCGGCCCCCACCCCGGCACATGGAGATCGAGATGCGGTTTTTCGCCAACTTCAGGGACGCGGTCGGACAGAAGACCGTCACGTGGGAGTTCGAGGGGGCGACAGTCGGAGACCTCCTCCACGACCTCGCCGCGGAGTACCCCGAGATGGACCTCTTCGAGGACGACGGTAGCCTCCGGGACTTTCTGACGATCATGAAAGGCGGCAAGGACATCGCGCACCAGGAGGGGCTGGATACCTCCCTCGAAGACGGCGACACCGTCAGCGTCTTCCCGCCGGTAGCTGGCGGGTGACGGACGCGAGCGTGAGCGCAGAGTGGAACCGTCGCTCCGTGCTCGTCGAGTCCCGGCGATCGGTGCTCAGCAGCAGTAAATGAAGGGGTAGATCATGGCCACGCGGTCGCCGTCCTCCAGCTCCGTGTCGAGGCCGTCGAGGTGTTCGTTGAACGTCCCGTTGACGGCGACGCGGGCGTACACCCGGGTCTGCTCGCCCTCCGGGTTCTTCGCGTAGTTCTCCCCAGGCAGCGACTCGAGTTCCGGCGCCCACCCCTCCGTCGTCGCCTCCTCCTCCGTCTCTGCGATGAGCATGTCGCCGACGTCGTAGTCCTCGAAGAAGGCCTCGAGGAACTCCCGGAGCGTGTCGCCCTCGAAAGTGTACTCGATGCGGGACTCGCCGACCTCCGTACGGACGTGGCCCGTACACCGCGCCTCGACGGTTGTCAGGACTCCCCTCTCCGTCTCGGCCTCGCTCGCTCCGGCTTGGGCCTCCCGAACGTGAGTGTTGCTCATACTCCGAACTAGTAGCGTGCCACACAAGTCCGTTTACAGGAACATGTTCGGGTGTCTTCGCCGTCGTCACCGCGCCAGGGGTGGGTGTGGCTGCCGGCGGTGGCGGGCCATTTATGCAGCGAGCACGCCCACAGCCTGTGTGGACGAACTCGAACTGACGATCCCGGAAGGCATCGTCGACTCGCTGCCGGCCGACAGCGACGACACGAAACAGGACATGGGCAAGGCCGTCGCCGGCTGGGAGCGGGAACTCAACGCCGCCCTCACCGTCGAGGACGAGGACGAGGCGGTGAGCGCCGTCGTCGACATGATCGAGCACTTCCAGGAGCGGTGGGAGGCCTACGACGAGTTCATCGTCGAACTGCGTGCCTGGGGGCAGTCGCCCATCTACGCGATGGCCTGGCGGGACCTCCACGCCGCGGTGCTCCAGCAGGTCTACGACCACGAGGACCTGGGCGACCGGGTGGACCGCGAGCGCCACGCCCGGCTGTTCGACGATGGCATCCGGCCCGGCTCCGGCGGCTGACCCCTGCAGTTGTCCGACCGTGGGGCCAGCCCGCGCACGCGCCCGACAGCTTTAGCCCCCTGCCGCCGCTATCGGGAGGAAATGATAGAGCGCGAACGGAGCTACCGGGGGATCTCCGCCAGGGCTGCGGTCGGCTATCTCGAAAATCTCGGCGGCGAGCGGGTCGACGAGAGGACCGTAGCGGCAGAGGACGGGAGCTGGCGGGCTTCCCTCTCCGAGGAGAAGGTCGACGTCGGCCCCTCGCTGAAACTCACCGAGGTGACTGTTTCCTTCGAAGGCAAAAACGAGGAGTCGCTGGAGCGCCTGGTCGAGCAGTTCTCACAGAAGGCGATCCGGGCGGGCGGCTGAGACATGTCCCGCCGCCCGGACCCGGTCCGGACCCACCCCATCGAGGGGCAGGTCGTCCTGCTCGCCGGCGCGCAGGCGAGCGTCACGCTCCAGCGCCTCTCGGAACTGCTCGAGCGCGTTCAGCGCCACCTCGTCGACAGCCGCGAAAGTTACGGACGGCGATTCGAGCACGTCGAGGCCGAGGGGCGGACCTACTACCTCGCAGACGACGACCACTGGGACACGGTGGGGGAACAGCTGGGACTGAGCGACAGCGAGGCCGATGCCGTCCGCCGGGCCCACGCCTCCCAGTTCCGCCGGGACGGGCGCCGGCTCGACCGCACGGAGGAGTTCGAGACCGCCATGGAGATCCGGGACCCCGTGACCATCGCACCGCCCTGACTCGTCGTCGCGGGTCACTCGGCGAGGTCGATCGTCTCGACGACCTTCTCGGAGAACTCCACCTCGGTGAGGTCGCCGTTGTGCAACTCGTCGAGCCACGCCGCCTCGACGTGCCACCGGCCCTGCTCTTCGCCCTCGAAGTCAGTCACCACGGCGTCGATGTCCACCCCGCTCCAGTCCTCGTCGTGGAGGTCACGGAAGACGTTGATCACGCGCCCCACCTCGCGGTGGGGGACTACGCCCTCGCTGTCGGCGGAGATCGACTCGTAGGTCACCTCGTAGCGCCCCTCGTGCTCGACGACCTCGTCGACGTAGACGCCGTGGCTGGTCAGCCGCGCTTCCAGCCGGAACTCGAAGTCCTCCTCGTCGGACATACTCGCGAAAAGGTGGCTCGGGACCGTAAGTGGTCGGCCCCGCAGGGTGGTCAGTCGACGGACCGCTGACAACTCAGTCGTCGGCAGGTGCCTGCGAGTCGCCGCCGGCGGAGACGCCGGTGCCGGGGCCGACCTCGATGTCGAGCTCGTCGAGTTTCTCGTCGGGGACGACGCCGTCGACCCAGCCCCGCACCTCGTAGTACTCCTCTTTGAGCTGGTCGAGTTCGGCGAGCTGGCCCTCGCTGCCGCCCTG
>JAZKSZ010000075.1:0-9813 GCA_036625795.1 Haloarculaceae archaeon | reverse complement strand
CCTCGGCGACGGTCCCCCAGCAGACCGTCGTCGTCCGGAAGGCCTACGGCGCCGGTATCTACGCGATGGGCGGGCCGGCCTACGACCCCGAGAGCGTTATTGGCCTCCCCTCCGGCGAGATCGCGATCATGGGTCCCGAGGCCGCCATCCGGGCGGTCTACGCCAACGAACTCGACGCCATCGAGGACGAGGACGAACGGGCGGCCCGCGAGGAGGAGCTGCGCGAGGAATTCCGCGAGGACATCGACATCCGCCGGATGGCCAGTGAGGTTGTCATCGACGAGGTGGTCCCGCCCTCCGAGCTCCGGGCGGAACTGGAAGCGCGCTTTGCCTTCTACGAGGATGTCGAGAAATCCCTGCCCGAGAAGAAACACGGCACGGTGCTGTGAGCCGGAGCGTCGACTGACTCCCTCCTCTCGCCCTGGCGCGACTCCTCCCGCCCATCACAGCACACAATCACCCTCGACTCAGAGCACGTGTGCGCCCTCTGGTTCGATCCAGGTTCGCTCGGGGAGGTGGTCGCCGCCCCCGACGCCGACGACGGTCTCGCCGACCATCGCCATCGTCGCTGCGCCCCCGTCCTCCTGCAGGCCCTCGACCCGTTCGCGGACGGCGTCGGTCACGAGCCCGGTCGCCTCCGCGAACTCCCAGGAGAGGTCGAACAGGTCGGGCAGGTCCATCTCGGGGTCGAACGCCGAGAGCGCCTCGTGGCCGGCCTCCCGGACGCGGTCGACGGCGGCGGGGTCACCGAGCACGTCGCCGGTGGCGATCCCGCCCCAGGAGGCGTACCGGAGTTCGTCATCGCGGGCGACGCGCTGGCGCCCCTCGCCGGTGTCGTAGGCGAACCCACCCATCTCCTGGACGTAGACGTCACTCAGCCCCGTGCCGGCCTCGACTTCCGCCTGCGCCGCGACCCCGACCAGCTCATCGCGCGAGCGGCCCAGCCCGAACTCCTCGTTGGCTGCCAGCACGGTCCCGAGCGTCGCCGCGCCGCTTGCGCCAAAGCCCCGGCCGACGGGCACCTCGCTCTCCAGGGCGACGTCGGCAGCGACATCCAGCGTTTCGAGGGCGATCTCGACGGGCTCGAACTCCGTCGCGTGGCCGTCGAGGGTGACCGCGGTCGCGTCGGCGTCCTCGACCGCGGCGACGACGCCGTCGCTGATGGCGAAACTCACGCCCAGCGAGGTGTCCTCGACCGGCGCGAACACGACCGTCACGCTCCCCGGTGCGCGCGCTCTCATGCGCCGAGAGCACGCGGGTGACCGGCAATAGCGTTCCGGTTCCCGCCCGAAACGGGACGGGGACTGGCCGGACGTCCCCACCGGGACGTCGGGGCTGGCGCCGGTGGACCTGCCGGTACGGAGTCCACCGGAGCGCTGACTCCGAACGAAATTTGAACGGAGTTTGGATAATCTATTACTTTCGACCGGCCGGAGTACCCATATGCACGGTCGACAGGGTGCGAACGGCTCTCGCCGACACGTTTCTCGGCGCTCCCTCCTCGCAGCAGCCGGGACACTGAGCGTGGGGGTGCTGGCGGGGTGTGTGGGCAGCGAGAGCGGTCCTGGTGCAGGCGGACCCGCTGACGGTGGGGCAACGGACAGTCCAGACGCCTCGTGGCGGACGACGGAGCTGACGGACGTGCTGACAGACGAGCCGTTCAGTATCGACGGGCTGGCGGGACCGGTCGCGGTCCAGTCCTTCGCCGTGTGGTGCCCGAAGTGCCAGCGCCAGTCGGAGGCGCTGTCGAACACCGACGGGTCGGTCACCGTTGTCAGCCTCAACACTGACCCGAACGAGGATGCCGAGAAAGTCAGACAACACGCGGAGCGAAACGGGTTCGACTGGCGGTTCGCGGTCGCACCGGCCGGGATGACCGAGTCGCTGGTTGCGACGTTCGGCCCGACCGTCACCAACGCCCCGAGTACGCCGGTCATCGTGGCCTGCGACGAGGGCGTGGCGGAGTTTTTCTCCGGGAGCCAGCAGTCCGCCGAGGAGATCCAGTCGGCCGCCGCCGACTGTTGAGATGAGTGCCGTTACCGAGGTCGTGACGTCGTTCACGCTCGGGCTGGCAACACCACTTTCGGCCGTCTGTGTCATCCCGCTGTATCCGGGATTTCTGGCGTTTCTCTCCAACCAGGACGAGGACGCACCGTCGATCGCCGTTCTCGGCAGCCTCGTCGCACTGGGGGTGATCGCGTTCATGGCCGCCGTCGGCGTGCTGTTCACGACACTGCTCGAGACGTCGCTGACGGCCGTCGTCGAAGTGGTCTCCCCGCCGGCGTTCGGGCTCCTCGCGGTTCTGGGGGTCGTGTTGATCGCGGACCTGCATCCACACGCCCGGCTCTCCACGGTCGAACCGCCACAGACCCGGTTCCCGTCGCTCTCGGCGTTCGTCTACGGGGCGTTTTTCGGCGCGGTCGTGTTGCCGTGCAATCCGGGATTCATCTCGGTGTTTTTCGCTCGGGCCTTTCTCTTCACAGACCCCGTCTCCAGTGTCGCCAACTTCGGGGCCTTCGGCGTCGGCATGGCGAGCCCGTTGCTCGGGTTTGCGGTCGTGTCCGAGCCCTGGCGCGACCGCGTGCTGGGGGCCCTGACGACCCACCGTCGCGCAGTCAACGTCATCACTGGGGCGGTGCTGCTCGGCGTCTCCCTGTACTATCTCCTCTTCGTCTTCGAACTCGCCGGCCCGCTCGGCTGACCGGCTCCCTTTCCGGCCGACCCCTCCGACCGAGCGTCATCGCGCCGACGCCACGAGCACCGACACGGCCAGCCCGAACAGCCCCACGTCCCGGACCATCGCGGTCGCGAAAACCGTCCCCGACAGCGCGGTGAGCCCGAGGTAGGCGAGCGTCCCCGCGAGCGAGACCGCAACCACCGTCGCCGCCAGCGCGGTCCACCGGTCGGCCACCAACAGCCCGCCAACGAGCACCTCCGGCGGCCCGTTGAGCCACATGAAGGTGCGGGGCGAGACCACGACCAGCGGTTCCGCCCAGCCGACGATGTAGCCCGCCCAGGCGCCGGGCGCGACCAGCTTGTGGACGCCCGCGAGCAGGATGGTCAGCCCCAGCCCCACTCTGGCGACGGTTGCCGGGTCGGGGCCGCGCGCGACCCACGCGCGGTAGCGGGCGTGAACGGCGCCGAGGTGACCGCGGAGCCCGGTCGCTGCCTCACCCGCGCCGGCCTCCACCTCCCGTCCGTCCCTGTCGGCCATCACTCCGCGTGTTCGCGTTTCAGCGAGAGGGCGGTGCGGTCGAACTCGCAGACGACGGTGTCATCCTGTTTGCGGGCCGTGACGTGCATCGTCACGACCCCACGCTCGCCGTCGCTGGTCTCCCGCTTGTCGACGACGGTCGTCTCCGCGCTGATGGTGTCGCCGTGGAAGACCGGGTTGGGGTGCTCGACCTCGTCGTAGGAGAGGTTGGCGACGATAGTGCCGTCGGTGGTCTCGGGGATGGTCATCCCCGTCGCCAGCGCCATCGTGTACAGCCCGTTGACCACGCGCTCGCCGAACTCGGTCTCGGCGGCGTGTTCGGCGTCCAGGTGCAGCGGCTGCTGGTTCATCGTCATGTCACAGAACCGCTGGTTGTCGCTCTCGCTGACCGTCCGGGTGCGGGGGTGCTCGATGGTCTCGCCGACCTCGAACTCCCCGTAGTAGCGTCCCGTCATGCCGCCCGGATACGCTCACTCCGGTGAAAAGCCTCGGGGTCGCCCGCACCGGGATCCGGCCGGGCAGACCCGGGGATTGACGGCCTGGCCCGCGAACAACCGACCATGCCACGACGGAGCGTCCTGTTCACGCCCGCCGACAGCCCCGACATGCTGCGCTCGGCGCCCGATGCCGGCGCGGACGTGCTCGTCTTCGACCTGGAGGACGGCGTCGGCCCCGCGGACAAGGCGGAGGCCCGCGAGGTCGTCCGCGAGGTCGTGCCCGACCTCGACGTCGACGGCGAACTCTGGCTGCGGGTCAACGACCGCACGGAACTCCTCGACGCGGACGCCGCCCTCCTCGACGAGGAGCGGGTGGCCGCCGCGCTGGATGGGGTCGTCGTCCCGAAGGTCACGGGTCCCGACGCGGTCGAGCGCGTCACCGACCGGTATCCCGCCGACGTCGCGCTGCCGGTGCTCGCGCTCGTCGAGAACGCCCGGGGCGTCCTCCGCGCGGAGGCCATCGCCGACGCGCCGGCCGTCGACGCGCTACTCTTTGGCGGCGAGGACCTGGCCGGCGACGCCGGCCTCACTCGCACGGAGAGCAGCGAGGAACTGCTCTACGCCCGCCAGCGGACCGCGCTGGCGGCGGCCGCCGCCGGGGTCGACGCTATCGACGGGATCTACACCGACATCCGCGACACGGAGGGGCTCCGGGCGGCGGCCGAGACTGCCCTCCAGTTTGGCTACGACGGGAAGACCCTGATCCACCCCGGACAGGTCGCCCCTGTCAACGACGTGTTCACGCCCAGCGAGGAGGACGTCGAGTGGGCCCGCCGCGTCGTCGAGGCCGCCGCCGAGCGCGAGGAGGGCGTATTCATGCTCGAGGGGGAACTGATCGAGGCGCCGATCCGCAAGCAGGCGGAGCGGACGCTGGAGCGCGCGGGCGAACGGCTACCGGGCGACGACGAATGACGGACGCCCCGGTTCAGAGCCACTCCTCGGCCCAGGCCTCGACCTCGTCGAAGACCGGACACAGCGCCTCGCCCTTCGGGGCCAGCGAGTAGTAGGTCGCGACCGGGCGGTCCTCGACCCGGCGGTTGACCAGCTCGGCGTCCTCGAGGTCGTCGAGCACGCGCGAGAGCGTGCGCGAGGAGGCGCCCGTCGAGCGCTTGAGTTCGTTGAACCGCTTCTCGCCCTCCTCGAGGTCGTACAGCACCACGAGCCGCCACTGCGAGCCGACCTCCTCGACCGCTTCGACGACCGGACAGGCCGCCGCGTTCTTCTCCTCGACCGATCCCTCGGAGTCCTGACGTGCCGACGACATCCCTGACATCTGGTTACAGTTACGTTGCCGAGCATACATATAGGTTCGGGAACGAACCAAGTAACGCAATGAAACCAACTCTCGACGCGACAGTCGGATCGGCACGCGAAAGCTCCCGCAGCGGCCTCCTCGGGGTGGCAGGATGGTAGTGACTGGCGCCGAGGCGGTCGTCCTGCTCGTCGCGCGCGTCCTCTTCGGGGGCGTGCTCGCGTTCATGGGGCTGAACCACTTCATGCAGACCGAGCAGATGACCGGCTACGCCCAGCACAAGGGTTTGCCGGCGCCGAGGCTCGGTGTGCTGGCCTCCGGCGCCCTGCTCGTCGTCGCGGGGCTGGCCATCGTCGCCGGCGTCTTCCCCCTCCTCGCGGCCGCGGCACTCGCCGCCTTCCTGCTGGTCTCGGCGGTCGTCTTCCACGACTTCTGGGCGGTCCCCGAGGACCAGCAGCAGGACGAGATGACCAGCTTCCTCAAGAACGTCGTGATGGCCGGCGGCGCACTTGCCTTCGGTGCCATCGCCTCCCAGACCTGGGGGCTCAGCGTCGGGCTCGGGCTGCTGTAGGCGCGGTCACTCCCGGTCGTTCTCTTGTTCGGCGGCGCGCTGTGCTGCCGCGAGCGTCAGCTCCCCCTCGTACAGCGCCGACCCGACGACGACCGCCGCGGCGCCGGCCCCGCGCAGCGCCCGGATGTCCTCGACGGTGGCGACGCCGCCGCTCGCGATTACGGGCACGTCGACGGCCTCGACGACCCGGCGGACCGGCTCCGTCCGGACGCCCTCCATCCGCCCCTCCACGTCTACGTCTGTAAAGAGGACCCCGGCGGCGCCCAGGTCGGCGTACCGGCCCGCGGCCTCGGCAGGGTCGAGCCCGGTCCCCTCGGTCCACCCCTCGACGACCACCTCGCCGTCCTTCGCGTCGAGGCTCACGAGCACCCCTTCGGGGTAGTCGGCGCTCACCTCCTCCACGATGTCGGGGTTCTCGACGGCAGCGGTCCCGAGGATGACCCGGTCGACACCGCGCTCCAGCAGGTCGCGGGCGCCCGCGGCGGTGCGGATCCCGCCCCCCAGCTGGACGTCGACATCCACGGCCGAGAGCAGGGCGTCGATGGCGTCGGCGTTGACCCGCTCGCCCTCGAAGGCGCCGTCGAGGTCGACCACGTGCAGGGTCCGGGCGCCGGCCTCGACCCACCGCCGGGCGGCCTCGACGGGGTCGCCGTAGCTGCGGCCGGTGTCGCGCTCGCCGCCGACCAGCTGGACCACTTGACCGTCCTGCATGTCGACCGCCGGGACGACCTCGAAGGCCGGGAACATACCCACAGTTCGGCGGCGCCGGGTCGAAAGCGTGGCGGTTCCGGGGTGTGGCCGTGGGGCACGCGCGCCGAGCCGCCCTCGCCCCCCGTCTCACCCCTGCTGGCGGGTGAACACGACGACCGTCCGGTCGCCGACGCCGTCGAACGAGTGGAGTTGCCGGGTGTACCCGTCGCCGAGCTGTCGCTCGACGGTCTGGTACTCGGCCTCGGTGGTGATGACGACTGGCGGCGGGTCCTCGACGGCCGCCGGGTCGGCGACACTCGCGACGTTCGCGCCCGCGGCCTCGGTGTACCAGGGCAGCGGCAGCCGCCGGAACCACTCGCCTGGCGGCGGCGGGAGGTCGTCGCCCGCCTCGTCCATCGCCAGTGCCTCCCCAACGTAGAGGACGTCCACGTCACCGCCGCCGGTGGCTGTGGCCCGCTGGATGGCGGTGACGGGCTCGCGGAGCTCGTTGGGTGCCTGGGCGTAGTAGACCAGCTCGTTGCCCCCCTCGAGCCGAGCGTTCCGGTCGGAATCGAGGTAGCTGGTCTCGACGCCCGTGGCGACGGCGTTGGCGGCGAGCCCGGCGAGCAGGAGGCCGGCGACGGCGACCCGGAGGCCGCGAACGGCCCGCTCGCGGGAGGGGACCCGCTCGTCGGCCAGCCCGCCGTCCGGCCGGACCGCGGTGACCCGGTCCGGGACGGCGAGCCCCAGCGAGAGGTCGCCGCGCCCCCACCGGTAGACCGCGCCGGCCCCGACGGCCGCCGGCACGGCCAGGGGGACGACGGCGTGGACCGTCGACCACGGAACGGGGAGGAAGTTCGCCAGCGGGTAGCCGACCGTCGCCGCCACGCCGGCGTAGGCGTTGAACCCAACCAGCGCCCGCGGCTCGCGGCCGTACCGGTCGTAACAGAAGCCGACGACCGCGAGCAGGCAGACCCCCAGCGCCCCGGCCCCGAGCGTCCGGAGCGTGTCGGTGAGATACGGTAGGTAGGGGTGGCCCTGGAGCCCTCCCTCAACCCAGTAGGCGACGGCCTTGTCGGCCGAGCCGAGCGTCGCCGCCGCTACCACGTCCGGCAGCATGTCGAACCGACCGCCAAGCGCCTTCCAGAACCCGATTCCCCCGGTGTCGCCGGCCCGGGGCGCGTAGAAGTAGACGACGACCGCGAGGAAGGTGCCGGCCGCGCCGAGCAGGTGGTACTGCCAGGCCCGGGCGCCCGCGCCGGCGCGGGCGCCCAGCGCCCGCAGGTACGCGACCGGCCCGTCGCCGTCGTACTGGCGGGTGACGAGCACGCGGTCGAGCACGAGCAGGCCCGCCCCGAGCCAGGTCACGAGCCACAGGAGCACACTCTCCTTGGTCGCGAAGGCGACGCCGAGCGTGACTGCGCCGGCATAGAGGTACCGTCGGTTCCCGGTGTCGGCCGCCCGCACCGCCAGCCCCATCGTGACGAACATGAACGCCGCCAGCGGCAGGTCCTTGCGCATGAACCGGGAGTAGTAGAGCAAGGTGGGGGTGAAAGCGAGCACGACCGCGAGCGCGACCGTCTCCTCCCCGCGGAGGTGCTCGCGAAAGAGTAAGGCCGCGAGGGGGAGGAGCCCGCCGACGAGGGCCACCACGAGGCGGGCGGTGAAGTCGTCAGCGCCCAGCACCGGGAAGACGACGCTGTTGACCCGGGCGAAGAAG
The DNA here is from genome assembly GCA_036625795.1 of Haloarculaceae archaeon. GTDB lineage: Archaea > Halobacteriota > Halobacteria > Halobacteriales > Haloarculaceae > Salinirussus. The sequence continues at coordinate 1,869 of JAZKSZ010000075.1, read as the reverse complement.
GGGCCGTGGAGGATCGCCCGGTACTCCCAGGCGCCGTTCTCCAGGAACCGGAGCACCCAGTAGCCGAACCACGCCTCGTCGTAGTAGAACACCCGGTGGCCGAGCTCGAGCAGGCGGGCGAGCGTCCCGACCAGTGCCGTCAGGGCGACGACCCGCGGCACGGTCAGGACTCGGCGGAGGGCGGACGCGACGGAGGGCATCGCTCACCGCCCGGTTCCCCGCCACGGGACAAGTATCTTCTGTCCGGCCGTTCCCGACGCCTGCCGCCGTCTATCCCGGTCGGCGACGGGACCCCGAAGGGGCTGCCCGAAGGATAAGTTCTAACCCGGTGGGGGACAAACTACGGGTGATGCCTACCGTAGAGTACCTTAACTACGAAGTCGTGGACGACAAGGGCTGGGACATGTACGACGACGCGGTCTTCGAGGAAGCGGCCGACGCCGGCCTCGACAACGAGGACTACGGCACCCTCGACGTCAACGAGGGGGAGTACATCCTCGAAGCCGCCGAGGCACAGGGCTACGACTGGCCGTTCTCGTGCCGGGCCGGCGCGTGCGCCAACTGCGCCGCCATCGTTATCGAGGGCGAGATCGACATGGACATGCAGCAGATCCTCTCCGACGAGGAGGTCGAGGACAAGAACGTCCGGCTGACGTGCATCGGTTCGCCGGCCGACGACGAGGTCAAGATCGTCTACAACGCCAAGCACCTCGACTACCTGCAGAACCGCGTCATCTAATTCACGGCGTACAACGCTCGTTAAACAGATGTGCCGTATCCCGGGATCGCGCTACCCACCGATCCTCGGGATGTGACCACTATTATCCCGCCTAATAGCTATCTTGCGCCTGAGTCTAAACTGCAGGAGAACCAACTGTCTCGTTCACCTGTGAACTGCGTGTCTTCTCTCCTCTTCACAACCAGTTCCTGGTGACGTATTCGAGGGTCACGTTGGACTGGTCGAGATACTGCGACATCTCATGAACGGCATTTCCCACCTCGCGCGTAGACAGCGTCTGGTCCTGTTGAAAGAGGACGCCTGCTGTGTCGTCGATGTCCAGTTCGGTAAAGAAGTCGTCGTCCTGCGTAAGGATTAGACGGTCGTGACCGCGGGCATACTGAGCTATCGATTCGTCGACGGAACCTAATCCGAGTTCGGTGACATCGTCAAGTCGTTCGACATCGTGACCGAGTTTTCGCAGGTAATTGACTGTCGCCCGCTCGACGTTCTCGTCTGCGAGGATCCGATACGTCATCAGTCGCGGATATCGTCAGGGTCGGTAGTCAGATGCTCGTGACCCTCGACTGCCTCCTCGCGCTGGTGTTCGACGGCGCGCATCTCTTCCGGATGGTCGTGGTAGTACGTCAGCGCTCTATAAACGTCGGCCACGTCAATATCGTGACGGTCGGCAACTGTCCGCGGTTCGAGGCCACGGTCCTCGACCTGCGTTTTGATGAACTGAACGGTGATCCGCCGACCGTCGAGGTGTGGTTCGTCGTGTAGCTCCTGCACGATCCGCCTCGTCAGTTGGCTCATACGCTTTCTATACCTGCACCGTACTTGAACGTCGGGTTTAGCCTTGTGTGGTGTAGGGCGCTAAGCCCTCTTCCTCAGCGAGCGCCGGGTAGGCCCGAGCGCGGTAGGCCGGGGTAGTTCGCGAGAACCACTCGGCGTACTGGCTGACTGCGGTCAGTCCCGCGTCATCTGAGCAAGCAGCGTGCGTACATCGGTAGTACGCACAGAAAATTTACAATATCAGCCTCTTATTTCAGCTGCGCAACCAGAGTACCCTACGTCACGGACCATATCATACATTATCAAGCTAGAACGCTCATCTGTGGCAGTTGGTACCTGCGGAAGACCGAGAG